>CAYPUO010000109.1:0-7744 GCA_964413775.1 uncultured archaeon | reverse complement strand
CTCTGATTAACATCCGAAAAGAGGAGATACGGAAGAGCCTTGAATCAATGTTAGCTAGCATCCAAGGGTCTGTATCTCAAGAAATCGCATCCATATCTAAATCGCTTGATGAACTGGCCGTTAAGATTGACACGAGCCATCAGGGCATGGTCACAACAATGGCCTCATCAATGGAACAGACGAAAGCCGAACTTGAATCGAAACTCAGCAGCATCAACCAGGCGACTACTGGAGCCATCACCCAGACTTCGGGCGACTCTAAGGCCGAAATCAATGAGCTTGGAGATAGCCTTCAAAGTGCAATTGGCCAGTCGAAAGCCAGCATGGAGGCAAGCACCCTGGAGCTTTCGCAGAGCGCAGCGTCCTTAGCCAACGAGCTGCATGAGGCAAACAGATCGCTAGTGGAGAATATGAATGCCCAGACCAAACAGATGAATGCTTTGCTCAAAGATGAGGTATCGTCAATCGCCTCGAACGGCAAGACACATGTAGCTGAAGAGTCATCAAGGGCGTTGAGTCTTCTGGAGCAAAAGCTTGGGGAGTCTTCATCAAGGCTGGCCTCTGGCATAGCATCGTCAAGAGCAACTTCAAGCGAAGTAATAGATACTGCAAAGCAGAACATCCAGACAACTATCTCGGCCCTGAAGGATGAGTTTGTAGGAGCACTTGATGAAGTTAGAGAGGGATCTACAAGCGCACTGAACTCTGCGATATCAAATCTCAATGCACATCGAACCGAGTCGCAATCAAAGATCAGCACGAATGTCGACTCACTGATTTCAGGTCTTGAATCCGGACTTGGGGCACGCCAAGACGAGCTTGACACTATTGTCGCTGATTCATCGTTTCTGCTTGAGAAGAGCAAGACGGAACTAATCCAGTCTATGACAACTACCGGCGATGACCTAAGGTCAAGGACACGTTCGGTCCTAGTGGACAACCTTGAAAGCTCTGGGGCAGAACTTGATACGGTTGCATCCCAGACTACTCAGGAGATTCAGAGCAGCTATGGGAAGCTGGATGCACAACTCGAGACTCTCAATGGTGTTTTGTCAAAGACCACTGACAAGCTAGAGGAGAGCTCGATGCTTGGACTTACAGATGAGACCTTGGAACAAGCTTTTGCCCCATCAGGACAAGACCAAGTTGACACACAGCATATTGCAGAACGCCTCGGTAATGTCTGGGAGCGAGTAAAAGCAACAGATTTTCCTGGAGCCAAGAAGACCTGGAATGTGGTCACTCGTGCTGCAGTGAATGCCCATATACAGGATATGTTGACCCGGGCGAAGTCAAAGGTCACACTAATAGTACCCGAAGTTCAAGATGTTCCTGTTGAGGTCTTGACCGAATTGAAGACCACAATCGGGGTTGAACTCGTTCTAACTGAGGGCGGTGAGATTGGGCAGAGAGTCAGGCCACTTGTGGGCCGAGGCAATATTCGTGTGCGGACAAGGAGTGAACGGGATGTCTTCGCATGTGTACGAGACAGCGAAGAGGTGATCATGGCTCCTGCCGCGTCAGCGGATTCCGATGTGATTGGCGTAGTTTCTGAAGATGAGGGCTTTGTTAGATTTGTAATGAGCATTGTCGGCCCCATATTTCAGGCAAAGACCAAACTCCTAAAACCCGAAGACATCTAGAATGGCGTTCGAGCGGACTGAGTGAAATCACCGCTCGTCACCTTGTTGAGTACAAATAGTAAGAGCCAACAAGAAGGCTCTCTCTCGGGAGTCAAAGCAGCAGTTTTACGTTGCACTTCTCTCGGGAAGGCCAATCTCATTCTTCAGGTAATCCCAAGTGTTAGTGTTTTTCCCTACATTCATGAACTCATACAGGTCATCTGCAGTATCTATGTCGAGCGAAACGCTCTTTGATCTATACTCTTTGAAACGAATTTCCTTCGAGAGTGCTTCCTGCCTGTGAATAGCGAAGCTATTCTGTCCGAAGGAGGGGTTGATGGCATCAGGGGGAACACGCAGGAGGAGGTTGGTTCCACCATTGTTCGACGAAGCGGCTATGACAATTGAGTCCGACACCTCATCAGCCAAACGAATGACTGCCATGAGAGATGGTGAGTCTAGCATTGGAATATCGACTGGAATGATAAGACTTGCACAATCTGGGAATTCATTCAAGAGCTCTGACGTAGCTAGAGTTAGGGCTGCATTCAACTCTGGAGGATTCCGTTCAGTCAGAGTGTTCACACCAAGAGAAGCAGCATATTCGGCGACCTCTTTATCAGAGGTGACAACAATGGTATCCTGAATGGAATCTGTTGCTTTGAGTGCTGAGATCACATCACTGAGCATGCAGAGAACCAGCCTGGACCTCTCTGGCTGAGATAATAGAGGTGATAGACGAGTTTTTGCTCTGTTTAGGGGAGCTACCGGCACAATTGCTACGGGATTGCACATTGATTATGTTACCTCTCTGCTATAGATAGCACTATGCGGGCCAGTGCTTTCTTGTCATCGATAGTGTTCATTATTGTGTTGGCTATGATAGGTTCCATTCCCAAGTCTGCTACATTCTGTTGAAGTTGTCTGTCCTGCTCATCAATGATGTAGTGTGAGAGGAAGTCCTGGTAGAGCTTGGCAACGCCTATAGCGTCTGCCTGAAGTCCTAGCGCCTCCATGAACTTGACTGTCGGTCCCTTTACCGCCTTACCTCCAATGAGGGGGGAAACCCCCACAACGGGGCATTTAGCTTCACATAGCTGATTGCGTATCTGCCTGACGCTGAGGATTGGTCCTATAGATGCTACTGGATTACTTGGGCAGATGACAATGATGTCAGCTTCTCGAATAGACTCCAGTACGCCACTCGCAGCCACGGCACTTTCTGCGCCATCATATACTACTTTTGTGATTTCTGGCTCACATCGGAGTTTCACAAAGAACTCTTCAAAGTGAATCAGGTTGCCGTCACCAGTCCTGATACGGGTTGTGACATTCTGGTTGCTCATTGGTATGAGTCTTACATCGTTGAGTTCCATCAGGTTGCACAGCTTCTCAGTCACTTTGGAGAGTTCCATTCCCTGTGACAAAAGGCTCGTTCTGAGGACATGTGTGGCCAGGTCTCGGTCTCCAATTGTAAACCACTTTTCTTGCTTGTAGAGATCGTTCATTGTCCTCAAGAATGTGAAGGATTCAGCCGCAAATCCCCATCCCTTCTCTACATCAACCAAGTCCGCAAGTGTATACATCACAATATCTACATCTGGGGAGATGTGGAGACCGAAGCGATTGATATCATCTCCAGTGTTGCAGATGATGGTTAAGCTATTCTTCTCAAGGACTTGGTACAGCCCGAGTGCGAGCTTAACACCTCCGATTCCACCGCAGAGAGCAACAACTTTCAACGCATGAGCCTCCGAGATCTTATAACATGTGCACTGTTTCATCGAGTGCCTTACGACTTGGCATGTCTATCGTTTTTGAAGAGTATCCTAGAATAATGAATGCTTGGGGGTCGATATTTCTATCTATATCTAGCGTTTCAGTCACAATGTCTCTTGCGAAAAGTGGAGCGCACAGCCAACATGAAGCAACACCTTCACAGAATGCTGCAAGGAGGAGATTCTGAATTGAGGCGGCTGTACTCTGAACCGCCATGATATATTCATGTGATTTCCGTTTGTCATCTGGATATGTCCACATATCTTCCATTGTTAGTCCTGCGAGAATCAACACAGGGGCTTTTTGTAGGATTATTTTGGACCTTTCCACAGTCTTTTTGGCTTTGTTCTCTTCCATCTTGTCACTGACTAGGTCTCTTAGATAAGCGTCAGCCATCTTTCGTAATAGCGTATCTCTCAACTCGCCTTTCGGAATCACAAAGAATCTGGCTGGCTGGGCATTATGAGCAGAAGGAGCAGCTACGGTACTTTCAAGAATCCTTCTGAGAGTTGGTTCCTCAATCTGCTTCTCCTCGAAGAGTCGCACGCTGCGGCGTCCATAGACCACGCCATAGAAATCTAATACCATTATGATCAACTCACTGAGGCTTTTCTAGTTGAGCTCCTTATTTCCAAGCCAGCTTTTGAGAGCCTAGTTTCCACTGAGTAGCACAGGCTCTTGCCCATTGATATATCATATGCTCTCGCTAAGAGGTCAGAGGAATTCACTGTGCCCATCAGTAGAGTTAAACATGTCTGAGAACCACAGTATTGCTCGATTGATGGATGAAGGTCAAAGAGGTCAACGCAAACAACATCATGACGAAGAGCAACATTCCCGGCATCGACTATGTGATAAATCCGTATGTTGGCTGCCAGCACGGATGTATCTACTGCTATGCTGAATTCATGAAGCGGTTCACAAAACACTCTGGTGACACGTCGGGAGAATTCCTTGATGTCAAGAGGTTCGACGTAGAGAAGATCAAGCCCGGCAAGTTCGATGGAAAGACTATCATGCTCAGTTCTGTAACAGATCCCTATACCCCTCTTGAGGCAAAGTACCAGAATACTCGAAAGGTCCTCGAGACCCTCGCTACAACGAACGCTGAGGTTTCTATCCTGACCAAATCCAAGCTTGTGGAGCGAGATATTCCTCTCTTCAAGGAGTTTAGGAACATTCATGTCGGAGTTTCATTGAGTACGCTCGATAGTTCTGTGCAAGCAAAGACTGAACCACGGGCATCCAAACCCATGGACCGGTTGGACGCGCTTAGAAGAGTTGCCTCTCACGGCATCCCAACCTACATCTTTATTTCACCAATCTTTCCGGGGCTCACAAGCTGGCAGGAGATTGTAGACTATGCCTCATCGTTCACCGATGACTTCCGGTTTGAAAACCTGAACTTCAGGAGCCACAATATCTCTCGAATTCTCTCTTTCATTTCTAGCGACTATGCAGACTTTGCTGGCCTCTATGAACAGGTTCGCCGTGACTCTAGCTATTGGGACACTATGGGTGCCGATATTCAGTCTTACTGCATGTCTGCGAACGTGAAATGTAGGGTGGAATTCCATTATGGTGGCTTCACGAGGAGGGCCTGAAAAAAACAGCTACTAGCTCACCTCCAATCTAGAGGCGAGCTAGTGTCATCTATATGCGGTCTACGATTCCCGCTTTGGTCGCACGACGACGATATACAACAGGACAACCACGACTATCGCCACTCCGGCAATAACGCCTATGAGTACAAGGGGATCTATTCCGGGCGGCACGTTTGCTATTGTAATAACATATCTGAGTTCAGCGGAGTTGCCTGCTTGGTCGTACGCAGTCACCACCACCACATGGGACCCATCGGTTTCTGCAGTTGTATCCCATGAATATTCGTATGGTGCAGTAGTACGAGTGGCTACGAGCGAACCATCGATATAGAACTCCACACGTTGGACCGCCGACCCTGTCCCATCAACCTGAGCCGAGATATTCACTATTCCGCTGACCGTGGATCCATTTGTTAATGGGAGTACCTGAATTGTTGGCGCAAGTGTATCCACAACGGAATAGGAGAAGTAATCGCCTAGATTCAGCGCTGTTGACTCCTGTGCGAACGTATCGTTTGCGAAGACATAGTACTCAACCACAGTGTTCCACGGCTGGCCGGGGATAATAGCTGCATAGTGGGATGCAGACTCCTTCGTCATCATGGCCTGCTGCCATGCGCCACCGCCCAGTCTGTAGCGAACAAATGCTGAGTCCAGGTTGTCCTCGGCAATGGTGGCGGATACACTCACGGACTGGCCTGCTTGAGGTATAAGCGGTGTCTGCTGGATATCAGAGATTAGTGGTGCTGGCCCCTGATAGATGTAGAGGTCATCAAGGATCAGCTCAATCCTCCCATCAGTGTCGGTGGCGGCTTGGAAGTAGAGGTCACTCAGTGTCGTATTCGGAGGGCTGCCGAAGATTGCAGCATAGTCTCCCACAATATCTCTCTTCGTATTGAACCACTGACCTGTCTGGTTTGCGGTTGGGAGCATGATGTAACCGTCGTAGGTATAATTAACATCACGGTTCGAGCTTCCAGTTGCAAGATAGTAGGTTATCTCACGCCCATCGCCAAATCCTAATATGAACATGACATAGTCGTTCTCTAGGGCGGTGTAGTTATCAAGATACCAGTTGAAGTCAAAGTACAGCTCTGTTGTGTTCGTGACCGGGCGCTCTTGGAGGCTCTGTTCTAGGCCCATGTAGTTACCATCTACCACAGTGAGGTTCGCTGCTTTCTGTCCGGTGTAGGCGAAGTCCGTCACTCTGAATTGGTCATTCTCATCAGCATAGTTCTCACCCCACGCCCTCACATCTGAACCTACGTTTCCCTGGTCCTCATAGCTCATGTCATTCAAGGCCGCCGCCTTCAGACTCATGTTGTCATATAGAACAGTCAGTTTACTGCCGTAACCATTGCCATTGCATTCCGTGCAGAACAATATCCTCTCGATGTAAACCTCTGAAGTTGAGAATAGTGCTGAGGTATCATCCCATATGCTCCTGTTAAAGAGATTCCAGCTTCCTGTTGTGTTGAAATTGTCAACCAAGATGTTGTAATATTCTGGATAGCTGAAAGGCGGCGAACTGCCCATGTAGCACAACCAGTAGCAGATGTGAAAATCGTCAGTAGTATTTTGCAATTGCACATCCAAGTAAGCAAAACTATTCTCATCTGACACTTCCCAGTTGTCTATCTTCCAATAAAACTGAAAACGGTCCACATTGATTGCAGTAGTTCTAACACCGGGGCTGATGTCTAACCGAGCATAGCTACTGTTTCCAAGAGATGTTGCA
Organism: uncultured archaeon; assembly: GCA_964413775.1. Lineage (GTDB taxonomy): Archaea > Asgardarchaeota > Thorarchaeia > Thorarchaeales > Thorarchaeaceae > MP5-2226. Next base: position 1,001 of record CAYPUO010000109.1, on the reverse strand, counting down.
GTGGCATTTAGGCTCCAGTCCCCCGATACGCAATCACTACTTTGAGAGATGTCACCAGGATCCGAATTCGCATACAGCCACGTCCAGGTCCCCGAGAGTGTAGCTTCAAAATTGCCATTTTTCATACTGCCTCCAAATATAATTGTATTATTCACGAGATACAGGTCATCAATGAAGGCTCTCATGTAAGTCGATTCGTTGGCACTGATGTGGAAGTAGAAGGTCCTGAATTGTGTGGGCATAGCATCACAAGCATCAATGCAGTCCTGAGTAATATTCCTTGAAAATTGGTTCCACTGTTTTTGAGGGCCACCAAGCAAATAGTAGCCATAATAGGTGGAATTCATAGCGGAAGTAGTGCCGCTAAGATAGTAATAGAGATTGATTTGGTCCGAGCCTACCGCTACGTCTATCTCTAGGAAAAAGGAGTTGTCCCATGAAGGATTCATATTCTCATCAATCCAGTAGTCAAAACGCATTGTGAGATTAGCCGGTCCGTTCCAATATGGCATATTGTAGGGATAGACTTTGTTGGTCGAGGGACGACTGGGGTTCGCTGCCCTCACTTGCATCCCCAACGAATACGACCCCTCACTGACCGGCCATGGTGAGGATGCCCTCCACGTATAACGCTCTAATGAACAATCGCTATAGAGACCATAGGCATTATTGGCATCGTTCCAATTCTCGAAATCTCCGTTCGGTACATGATTCGTTGTCCACTGGTCATTCGCAAGGTCGACAGTAGAGAGTGTTGCGGTATTACTTGTCTTTGCATTGTACTGCTGCCCACTTGGTGCATTGAATGCGCCGACAGGTAACACTAGCACAAGAAGTAAGAATAAAATGACGTGCAGTCTTCTGTTCGTAAGAGTAACCTCCTATTACGCACCGAATAAGTGGCGTTGCCCTCTTCTTATACGTTTTTTCTGTCTCGGTTTCGTTCTGTAAAGTCACAGGAGAGGTAGGACACTGTACCACCACTTCTGGGACACCTCCTC
>CAYPUO010000108.1:0-7768 GCA_964413775.1 uncultured archaeon | reverse complement strand
GGAGATGCCCGTCCGATACTCTGGTATCAAAGAGTAGAACATGGCTGTAAGGAATGCAGTAGGAATCTTTGATACAACTCACATGAGACGTTTCATCATAAGAGGTCAGCAGTCTGCAGTCTTTCTCCAGACCCTCACAACAAACAATGTCAGCAAACTCGATATCAACGGGGGCCATTATACTACCTGTCTGAATGGGAATGGGGGCATACACGATGATCTTATGCTATATCGTATTGGAGCGACTGAATTCATCTGGGTCACCAATGCGGCCAACGGTCCGAAAATATTCACTCACCTTACAACGCACGCGGAGGACTTTGATGTTGAAGTGTTCGATAAGTCACGTGACATCACGATGATTGCAGTCCAAGGCCCCAAAGCATGGTCGCTCATCTCAAAGATGGCTGGAAGAGAGCTTGACTATGGCCGCTTCACCTGCAATCCGGTCAAGCTAGCCGGTCATGATACATACCTGTGTAGGACTGGATATACTGGCGAAGACGGCGGCGAGATACTAGTACTAGGCACCCCTTTTGATGAAAAGGGCAAGAAGAAGGCGACTGTATTCTGGGAGGAGCTACTGAAACAGGGGAAGGAGTTCGGAGTTATGCCATGTGGTCTTGGAGCACGTGACTCGACCCGCCTAGAGGCTGGCCTTGTTCTCTACGGGCACGAGCTGAATGAAGACACATCTCCGATTGAAGCTGTCATCCCGTATGCTGTGAAATTCAAGGTAGACCCGAAGTACATCGGTTATGATGTCGTCTATAAACATAAGCACGAGGGGGCATCAAAGACAAGGATTGGCTTTGTGATGGTCGATCGGGGAATCCCCCGTGAAGAATACCCTATTCTCACCAATGGAAAGCAGATTGGTGTGACTACGAGTGGAGGGCTCTCTCCAGTCCTGAATGTAGGAATCGGCATGGGGTATGTCCCTCCGGGCATCGTGAATGAGGATGATACTATTGAGATTGATATCAAAGGGCGTGTCCGGCGGGCAAGGGTTACGAAGTGGCCATTTTACAGCCCTGAAGAGTACGGGTCGACAAGGACAAAGTAGCATGGATGAATTTAAAGGGGAAGCCTTCTAGAGAGCACAAGTTGGTGGACAAACATGTCTGATGTTTCTGAGGTTAGAGATGGGCTCTACTATAGCCGTGAGCATGAGTGGGCAAAGACCGATGGTGACCTTGTTGTTATCGGTATCACAGACCATGCACAAAACGCGCTTCATGAGATCACCTATGTGGAGATTAAGGAAGTTGGAACAACACTCAGTGCTAACGAGGAGTGTGGACTGGTCGAGTCAATGAAGGCATCGTCTGATATCTTTACACCTGTTGCAGGCGAGATTGTAGAAGTCAATAACAAACTAGAAGATGCCCCTGAAATTGTTAATGAATCTCCATACGATAACGGATGGATGTTCAAAATCAGGCCCTCAAATCTCAAGGGTGACTTGGCAGGACTAATGGATGGTAAGGCCTACAAGGAGTTCACTGCTAGTCTTTGATACGACTAGTATCCGAGAGAGGAAACCTCTCTCATTCTCTGTTTTCCACTGGCTTAGAATAACAACAGGTCTTCCAGAGTTCCGGACTACTAGTACTTCCGTAACTCAATCCACAACCTTTTTAGCGAATCTGAAACTGGAGCGCGTGACTTTGAGTCACAACGGAGAGAGTACTCTGAATGACGCGATATGACAGATTTAAGCGGTCTACTATGAGATTCCTCAAGCAAGTGTTCCATAAGCCGAAGGCCAAGATATCCCGCGGTTCGATGTTCATTGTAGTCACGATGACCTTGATTTTCTTTGCAGCTCTCATCATCCGTCTGACGCCTCTCATTGATGCACAGCCTCTGGTGCGCGCGTTTGATCCCTGGTTCCAACTAAAGGTAACGGACTACGTGGTTCAGAATGGATACATGTCCTTCTTCAGCTATTATGATCATTCTGTCTGGGTTCCCTTTGGTAGAAACATAGCAACTTCGACATACATTGGTGTTCCATTTACAAGCGCTTTCTTCTACTGGGTTGCAAACTATCTGGGCATTCAGGTATCCGTTGAAACAGTCTCTATTCTAATGCCAGCCCTCATGGGCGCCTTGGCAACGATATTTGCATTCTTCCTCGGACGCGAAGTTTCAAACAACACTGTTGGCCTGCTAAATGCGCTCTTCATGGCGTTCATGCCAGCGTATATTCAGAGGTCAATGGTTGGCTTCTTCGACAATGAAGCAATTGGCGTCTTTGCTATTGTCGTTATTCTGTTCTTCTTTGTAAGAAGCCTGAAGAGGGACTCTGCTCGTTCCGGTGTGGCAGCTGGTATCGCCCTTGCTTATCTCCTTGCGTCTTGGGGTGCCAGCGAGTATATACTAGGGCTCTTTGCCCTCTATGCATTCCTCATGTTGATTGGTGGTAAGTACAGTCGACGGTTGCTTACCGCATACATCTCTACTCTTTCAGTTGGAATCTTTCTTGGGATACTTGTCCCACGAGTTGGTCTTGGAAGCCTTGGTTCCATAACATATCTTGCAGCCATGGGAATGGGTGCCCTTCTGGCCGCATATGAGGTCTGGCTAAGGGTTGCCAAGTATCGGGACACAACAGTGTCACTCCTTGCACCACATATGAAATCAATTGCTCTTGGGCTCATAGCCCCTGTTCTTGGTATCATAGGCTACTTCGTATACGCCACAAACAACACCCTAACAATAACAACCACAGAATCTAATACATTCACATTCATTGGTGCTAAGTTCTGGAGCACCATAAATCCGTTCTTCAGACTGAACCAACGCATCTTTGCTTCAGTTGCTGAGCACCTCCCGAGTCCATGGGGAAGCTTCTATTCAACACTGTTCGTGTTGGTCATCTTCTTCCCATTGGGTCTTTACTTTGCATATAGACGAGGCAGAGATGAGGACTGGCTTGTGCTTCTGTTAGGCGTGACAGCTGTATACTTCACGGGAAGCATGATTCGACTTAGTCTACTTCTAGCCCCGGCAGCTGGGCTTCTTGGTGCAATGGCAGCAAGCGGAATTATCACTCCCTTTGCAAAGATAGTCACACAGCAGTCCGTCTTTGAGCGAAAACGGTTCAGGATGAGTTCATCGCTCACATCAGAACATGCTATTGCGGCCTTTGCATTTGTAGGCCTTCTCCTCTCGGTGAACATCGTACTGGGTACTGTCTATGCGACCGGTGTATCTCCTCCTGAGTTTGCACCGGCTCAGATTTCGGCGTCTACTCAGGTCACTGACTGGCAGAGTGCTATGACATACGCACGGAATGTGCTAGGCCCTGACGCGACAGTTGCAAGCTGGTGGGACTATGGCTATTGGATTGGGTCGTCGGGCGTCAAGACAATAGTTGATGGGTCTACGATTAATGCCACACAAATAGCGCTCATGGGTTATGCTTTGATGGCCCTGAATCTCACGGAGTCGTTGAAGACATTCAGTCTATGGAATACCACTGACGTCCTTGTATACTGGGGTCACGAGGCATCCACCTGGGGTGGTGACGAAGGGAAATGGCCCTGGATGGTGAGGATTGCTGAGGACCATCTTGGGTCCAGTGTAATCAGTGACACGACATATCTGGGCGATAACCCTGCAACGGCACAGGTAGAAACCGAGTACACCCTCGATCCGTTCTTCCAGTCCACTCTCTACAAGCTAATGCTCTACGGCGAGCCCGCAACGTATTCTGATGGGCAGAATATGGGGTTGTCGAGTAACAGGCTTTACTGGGATAGATACTATCTCCCAACATCGGACCCGTCGGGCTATGGTGCTCAGAGCGACTCACGCTGGGCTGGTGATATCCCTACCACTCTCTATGGTGCGTTCAACTTGGAATTCATCAGCTATTCCTTTGGTCTGGTCAAGATTTACAAGATTGACTATACCATGCTCCATCAGTACGACAACAAGACATCTGCAGACTGGGTACCCCAGCTCGACAGCCTTAGTGACATGTCCATGGATGGTGTCATATCCTCAGCGGAGCAGCAGTATGCGAGCTACAATGTTGTGTTTGGTGGCGGCTATGATGCAACTGTGTATACACGGTCGAATGGAACCGATCTGTATGTTGGAATAAGCATGGCCAACTACACAGTTGGTCAGGACTCGTTTGGTATACAGATTGCCCCATTAGGCTCCACTTCCAAAGGCTCTGACCTGAGGATAGTTAACTACGACAACATGCAAAACTTCGATGGTCATGTGGACTACTATGGCAACTGGGTGCCTGACTCGACCGGCGCGAACAGTCAGGATTTTGCGACTGGCGACAAAGCAATTGAGTTCCTCATACCACTCAATTCAACTGACCCGCAGGACCTGAATATGACTGGAGGCATGAACTATCAGTTCAGGCTTATGTTCTGGAACAACGTGAACACAGGCTTTCCAACACTCGACACTGACTGGACAACTATCTGGGCGCCTGTTCAGCTATACTAGACTTGCCAATGGCGACTGATCTTGTTATCGGTCGCCACCAGGCTATTTTTTCTTCCATTCGTTCAGATCAGTCAGGAGTAGTCATTGCTTTCCGCTTTGCCTTTCTACGGTACTCTCCATACTTGTCCTGTGGAGAATACTTCGGAGGCGCTGGGCTCCTTACGTCTGAGCCACATTTGGGGCACTTCTTATCGTCTAACGTATAGGTCTTGCACTTGCTACACTGAAAGAGATGAGGCATTATTCTCCCCTATTTCCTTGTGAAGACAATGGTCCCCGAGTTCTTTTCGAGGACTTTTGTTATTGCACCCAAAACAGACGATAGAATATCTTCGGCTTCTTTGTAGTCTGGCGAAACTATCCTCAGCTTGTATCGGGGAGACCCTAGGTTATAGATCTCTATGGATGACTTCTCTTCTTTCCGTCCCAACTCGAGGCCTGCTGTCAGTGCTTTTCTAATAGTATCAACACCGTTGCTCCCAGGAGCAGTTATTGCCATTTCCCCATCAATCTCGACCGAAGGTATCTCAATACGTGCCTTCGCCATCTCATAGAGCTGGGCACAGAGCTCTTTTGGTGCTTTGACCTCATCAAAGACATCCGGCTCACCGTCTGCAGCCTGCTCAAGTCCCTTATAGATCTCACCGAAATAGTCCTCTAGAGGCCATCCAATCTGCTCATAGACCTCTTCAAGAGTCATCTTGTTCTCCTTTCCCAGGAGTTCGAGGAGTTTCTCTGCTTTCTGGGCTCGTTTCCACTCAGTGTTCTTTGCTCGACGGGCCTCTGTTGATACACGTCTAAGAGAGCAGTCAATGTGTCCCTTCTGCTCGTCTACTTGCAGGACCTTCACAACAACACGTTGGTTCTCATGGATATGGTTCCTGATGTTCCTGACCCACGTACTGGATATCTCTGAGATATGGATGAAACCTTCCTTATCGCCATATTCAGGTAGCAGTACATAGGCCCCGTATGGCGTCACCTTCGAAGCTACTGCTACCGCATACTCATCGGCAGCTGGCCACTGTGCACGTTTCAGGACCATATCTCTTTTTTTCCTCCTCTAAGTCTGATAGAGAACTGTCCTATTGCAGGACTTCAATCTCTCTTGCTGTTGGTTCGAGCTTGACCTTGCCGCCACTTGGTTTGGCAAGCGTCTTCCCACACTTCAGACACTGCACCGTAGTTGTTGCATGTCCAAATATAATCTGCTCATGTTCACAGTCTAGACATTTAACCTTGAGGAACCGTGACCTGGGCATCTGAACAACATCGCGTTTGGGCAATCATATTCACCGCTTGATTTGAAGTTTAATACTGCCTAGTGGCAGAAAAGGACCCAAATGAGGGCTTCTTCCCGTCGGGGTGATGTAACATTATAACTCTATCGACATACACTACCAATTCATGCAGAAACAGTATAGGAGTTAAAACCTAAAGCGTCTATCCGCGTTCCACGTCGACTTTCTTCAGACGCATGCCCTTACCCTGAATAGTATGGCCACACTCAGCGCACTTGTACTTAATTACAGATTTTTTGGTTGTTTTGGCAAAACGGTGCTGAATTGGCTTTGGAAATGAGCCATACCCCCGTGTCTTTCGCTCCATTCTTCGCTTGCCCTGGGCCATATTCCTGTCCTTCCCTTTTTTATAGACACTGACCTGATGGGACGTATACACCTTGCAGCGGGGACAATAACGATTGATGGAAGCAGCCATTCTCATAGGTTCTCACCGTACCCTTGGGGGGGTCATTACTCGTTCCCAGTTTTGAGTTACTTCTTAACCTTATCGCTTTGGCAATTGGGTCTTTTGTGACACAGCTATCTTTTGTAGGCGAATGCTCTCAAGGAAAATGAGATAACCAAGAGTGTAGGTATGGAGTTTCAGCAACATTATTCGGTTCGCCGCTAGTGGAATGGGGGTTGGCCTGAGTGTCTGATGTTGAGAGCAGAAACAAAGAGGTCGTCGAGGCATTGCCCACTGCAGCTTCCTCTAACCTACGGTGGTCCAAGGCCAAGATAATCCTGAGCATACTACTCGGGCTTGCTCTTCCGACCCAACTCTACCTACTCAACAATCCCCCTTTTGAGGGTCCTGGCAGCATTGATTTCACCCACTCACTTATCATTGCTCCTGCCTACGTCATTTTCTTGGGCTGGTATGGCATCAGCGGCCCGGTATTGTCTGTTATTCCCGCTCCCTTTGTGTGGCCGGTCCAATCATTTGGGGCTCTGAATGCTATCCAGACTCTGCTGGCGCTCCCGATTGCAATCTTCATCTGGAGGACTGGCACTGGCCATGCGGAAGAAGAGCTGATTCAGGCAGCTACTCTGTTGAATCTCATGATTCTGTTGGTGATGGCTGTTGGCCTTGACATGGGTTTCATGGGGAGCCCTTATACCGCGTGGCTGCTGTGTATACCGCTCTTTCCCGGCATGGCAATCGTGGGTTGCTACTACCTCTGGAAGGCGAGGAAGGCCTAATGTTATCGGACATATGACTTTGGCCAAGAACAGCAAGGGCTAAGAAGGCATTAGGTTTCATGCGCAGAATGCAATGGAAAGGGCTGGGTGGCTGTGAAATGGAGGTTATTGCTGACATGTCTGAATGCAGCTAGCTCCTGAGCACTTGGCAATTCCTGATTGCTATTGTCGCCGAAAGACTTAGCCTTTTCTTCCACATGCACTTGTTTTGGATACTGGGAATTTCGTCTGGCATGAGGTCGCGAAATTCAATGAACAGCGACCAGTATCTGACATGATTCGAGTACTAGTTGGAGATGATGCATACTTTGGCCAATATTTCACCGACAAAGCCCAATCGACAACCACTTACACTCGGTAGGACAATCACGATCGTGGGAGCGATAGTCTTCATTTTCTTTAGTATCCTGTTTGGATCTATCATCGTGGTGGTGGGCCTAATCATTCAACATGGAGAAAAGAAACCCTATGGTGAGTCAGTTCGGAAGCAAACACAGTCCATTTGTCCTCAGTGTGGGAATGCTTTCTTCTTTCATCATTCGGACCAAGATGCTTTTGGAAGACTAATATGCAAGTCGTGTGGGCATTTGTACAATCCACACGAAGCAACAACCGGTGTCCAGAGTAATGAAATGAGATGATTGTTGGAGTAGGATGCCAGAGAAGAAGGCAGGTAGCTAGTTCTATCCATGCCGCTGTTCCAGGAGGGGCCAGGATATACTTAACTTCTTACTCCTTGGTCTTAGAGAACTCCTCTCGGAAGTCATCAAGCCCCTCCTTATATCCATCCACAATCAGTG
>CAYPUO010000107.1:0-7815 GCA_964413775.1 uncultured archaeon | reverse complement strand
GATCCTACTCCTCCGCTTGCCATGTAGCCACCATCATGGAGGAGGTTGTTGCCCATCAAAGCGTTCATCAGACAGAGTTCCATGGCTTCAGCACCAGCTTGAGCATCCGGTATTTTGGAATCAGAAGGTCCTGCAAAGCCAAAATTGGGAAGGCCGTAGAAATTGGCCATCTGCTTACACAGTACTGCGGTTCCCAGTGCGAACTCAGGAGATGCGTAGAGGCATCGAGTTGTATACGGGTCCATGACTGACGCCCATGCTCCAAAGATGATTGGGGCGTAAGGCTGTACTAGCTGTACTAGGGTCAGCGCCGCCAAGTTTTCGGAAACTGTTACCACGTTTGTTCCAGCAAGTGTGGCTGGCGCAGTCGCACCCATCATAGCTGCTGGCCCGAAAGTCACAGGTATTCCAGCTTTAGCATTTAATATCATGTTTTCATTCTCCCTGATAAAAACAAGTGGAGAAACTGTTTCGCAATAAGCTGAGAATATCGGCTTCTTCCTAAGCTCCTCTTTACCTCCCGCCACAGCAGCTGCCATCTCAATAACAACTTCGTTTGCTGCTGCTCCCGGAACAGGATGTATTAGGGGCTTTTCAAGGTTCCTGAAAGACACCTCAAATTCATGAATATACTCCACTTCTCGTGGTACATCGAGAGCCCCTGCAATGGACATAGCAAACTCAACCATCGGAAGGGCATTGCAGAGCTTCGCAAAGTTGGCTGCATCCTGTTTCGTAGACTGCCTAATCTCACGTGTTTCAACATCCCATACATTCGGACAAGGCGTCCCACCGAGACCATAGTGAACATTGTCGCCGTATAGCACAATCTCTTTTCCTGGCGTCCGACCCCACAAGGTCAGCTTCTTGGGAGCTCTTGATAGAGCCTCCATTATCAAGTGTTCAGGAATTCGTATCAGATGGTTTGCGGCATCGACCTCTGCGCCTGCATCATCAAAGACCTTCGCAATCTTCTCTGACTCACATTTCATTCCTACAGTTTCGAGCACTTCGAGTGCTGACATGTGAATATTGCGACAGTCTTCATTTGAAAGAAACCTTAACTGACCACCCTTTCGTCCATACTTTGTCATTTTAATCACCTTTCATTGCTTTCCAAGGAAGCCCTTTGCTAGAGCCACGGCTTGAGTAGCGTTTTCGCCATAGCCATCCGCGCCAATCTCTCTCGCAAACTGCTCAGTAACTGGTGCTCCTCCGACCATCACCTTTACGTTGTCACGAATACCTTCAGCCTTAAGCTTCTCTATTACCCGCTTCATCTCTGGAATAGTTGTGCTGAGCAGCGCAGATAAACCAACTATCTTTGCACTGTTGTTCTTTGCCGCCTCAACTATCTCATCAGCAGGAACATCTTTACCTAGGTCTATGACTTCAAATCCTTCTGAAAACAGGAGTGCGCCAACAATGTTCTTACCTATGTCATGAATATCACCCTTCACTGTGGCAATGACAATTTTAGGGCCACCTGCTCTCAGATCAGGATTCTTGCGAAGTTCTGGTTCAATGACGTCTTTGATTGCGGCCTTTGCTGTTTCAGCAGCTGCAACCAGATGAGTGACAAAGAGCTCACCCTCCTCGAATTTTCTTCCGATTTCCTGCAGACCCGCTGCTATGCCCTTTTGCACTATGTCAAGGACAGGTACATGCGCATTGAGAGCTTGAGTTACGAGAACCTTCAGCTTTTCAGAATCGAACTCACTGATTACATCTTTAATCTGATTAAGATAATCCGTACTCATGGTTATTTTCTCCAAAGATGTGAACGCTTTTTTGGAATATTGACAAAAGCTTTGCGTTAGAAGAAAGCACATCCAAATATCTGTTTCGAATGCTGAGCTACGTTCGAAAAGTTAAAATCTAGGCTGGTACGCATTCAAAAGGAAGGAGCAGTCAGAATGCCATTTTTCGGGAAAGGAAAAGAAAAGGAAAAAAAGCTAACACGCGTCTTCTTTGCAACTGACATCCACGGCTCAGAGAGAGCGTTTATGAAATTTGTCAACGCGGGGAAGTTCTACAGCGCGGATGTGCTTGTTCTTGGAGGAGATATAACAGGGAAAATGATTGTCCCCATCGTCGTGAGAAAGGATGGAACGAGTTCTGCCTCATATCTGGGCAATCAGTTTCAGTTCAAAACGGAAGAGGAGGTTACGCGCTTCGAAGGCGAGGTGCGCAATGCTGGTTATTACCCTTCAAGAATGGAACCCTCGGAGTACGAAGCAGTGAATGACAGCGAGGGGGCAGCAGACGACCTCTTTCTTAAGCTAATGGGAGAAACCGCCGAGAGATGGCTCAAAATAGCTGCGGAACGACTAAAACCTGACAATATAAGGATGTACATAACGGGAGGAAATGATGATGACCTCCGAATAAACCGGTTCTTTCAGGAGTCTGAATGGGCCATTTATTGTGAGGATCAAGTTGTTTTAATTGATGAGCATCACGAGATGATCAGCTCGGCATATGTGAATCCAACTCCATGGAAAACACCCCGTGAGATGAACGAAGAGGAACTTGCAGAGAAGCTCGAAGCGATGATTGATAAGCTTGAGGATGTTGATAACTCAATATGGAACTTCCATGCACCTCCATATGAAAGCGGTCTTGACGTGGCCCCACTTCTTGACAACTCAGTCTATCCGCCGAAGCCAGTTATGCGCAATGGAGAAATAGTCTACACAAGCGTAGGCAGCAAATCTGTGAGAAAGGCCATAGACAAATATCAACCCCTTCTTGGCCTACACGGCCACATCCATGAAGCAAAGGGGATGAGGAAGCTAGGACGCACCATGGTTTTAAACCCAGGAAGTGAGTACTCCGAGGCCGTCTTAAGGGGGGTTATTATTAACCTTGATGAAAAAGGAGTAAAGAGCTACCAGATGACATCTGGATAGACAGAACGAACGCAGTAAGCCTGAATACGCGCACCTATAGCGAGAGTGATTATTACGACAATTGACTTAACTGTTAACCTCTGCGGTCTGGACCTTCCAAGTCCGCTGATCTTGGCATCCGGGACTTTGGGCGAACCAGGAAGTCTACTCAAGAAGCTTGCATCAACCCAGCCCCTAGGGGCAGTTGTTACGAGATCGGTAAGCATAGGAGGGGAGAAGGATAGGTTTGCAAATCCTAGTCCACGCTTTGTGAGACTTGGAAAATATGGCTTGTTGAACTGTGAATGTAGATTGATTTGTAGTCTTGAAATGTGGTGCAAACGAGAACTTCCAATTGCCAAGGAAGCAGGGATACCGGTGATTGCCAGCATAGAAGGAGAGAGTATTGAAGAATATGAGCAGTTGGCTTCAGATCTTGTTGCAGCAGGTGCAGATGGAATCGAAGTCAATATCTCATGCACATTCGAAGCGAGGCGAGGGAAAGGGATTGCCCTGATTCATCTATGGAAAGAGCTCCTGGAATCTGTCCGAAAGGCTATCCCTAACGTCCCCGTTATAGTAAAGGTGCCTCTCGTTCTCGACTTCAAGGAAGTAGCAGAAATCATAGAATCGGCGCATGCTGATGCTATCGCAGCCCTCAATACAATTGGACCTGGAATGGTAATCGATTTAGAAACAGCTAGGCCTTTGCTTGGATTCTTCACTGGCAGTGGTGGGCTATCTGGTCCCGCGTTAAAGCCAATCTCAATTGCAGCAGTGACTGAACTTGTCCAGGCATCAAGCCTTCCTGTAATAGGGATTGGTGGGATTTCTACCGGAAAAGATGTCGTCGAATACACTATGGCGGGAGCGCAATGTGTTGAGATTCTCACTGCAGCACTGCTCAAAGGGCAGAATGTGTTCACACAGATTCATAACCAGCTAATCAGATGGCTGACTGATAGAGGACATGAGAAACTATCCGAGATTAGGGGGGCAACTCTGAAGTACCTCGGCAAGACGAATTGGATACCACATGTTGCTACTGTTGATGCAAATCTCTGCACAGGCTGTGGGAGATGTGTAAGGCTGTGCCCAGACCAAGCAATAGATCTCCAGACAGGGAATACGGCGAAAGTTGACGAAATGCGATGCCAAGGATGTGGGCTTTGTCTGTATGAGTGCTCAGAAGAAGCTATCAGTCTTAGGGAGTTTCCATGAGTTGCATCTGGTATTCCATGGGATAATCATAGCTAGAAGAATTCCAAATGAAGGATGCTTGATATAAACACAAGTACAATATCCACGATGAAAATGGAATGATTAATATATATCTATGGTCCTTAGAGAATCTTAAAATTATGCAGGTGAAAACCTATGTCTGAGGGGTCTGAAACACCAACTGTATTTGTTAGAAAAGCAAGCGGCCTTGTCAGAGCGTGGTCACCTTGGGACGCACTCATCTATAATATGGTGAGCTGCGGAACATGGGGTGCAGTAATGATCTGGATTCTTTATTATTCACCATTCCTGTTCCCAGGTGCAAACCTCCCCTTGGGTCTTGCAATATGTGGCATTGGATTCCTACCAATGTTCTTTGTGTACTCAATTCTTGCCACAGCAATGCCCCGGAGTGGTGGCGACTATGTGTTTATTTCCCGCGGATTGCATCCAGCTCTCAGTTTTCCTGTGATGCTGATTTACATCTTCTTCACCGTTTCATGGAACTACTGGAATGGCTTTGGAATAGCAACCGTAGGAGTAGCGCCAGCACTCACTGTTGCAGGTCTATCGACAGGCAACACCGCGTTCTTTGACATGGCAGCCTGGGTTGCTAGCGACACTGGTATTGTGTTAATAGCAACTATAATGATAATCCTGACAGCTGTTGTTGTCATGTTAGGCATGCGATTCTATGCGCTTCTGCAAAGAGCGCTGTTCTTGTTTGTGATAATCAGCTTGGCTTTGACAGTAGGGATTCTCGCACTTACAACCAATTCTGTCTTCCAAACTCAATTCAACTGGTTTGCGCAACAAGTAACGGGCCAAACTGACATGTATAACAGCATCATCTCAAGTGCCGAAGCTAGCGGCTTCAATCCATTTGCAGCATTCAGCATGATAGGCACACTAAGCATGATGGGTATGGCTGCTGGGAATCTCAGCTATGCGTATTGGGGAATTACGAACATAGGAGAGATAAAGAGCGCCGGAAACCTCAAGCTAACAACGATTCAAGTTGTGGGAGCTGCTCTCCTTGTAACCGTGATATGGGTTACTTTGGCTTCACTGGTTGTTGGGGCATTTAGTCCAGAGTTTCTATCATCATTATCCTACCACTTCTGGAACTATGATGCAATAGCCCAGCAATTCGGAGCAGAACCCTTCTTGAGCACACTTGTCTGTATTATTCTGCCGAATCCAATAATCCAAGGCTTAATACTTCTTGGAGCGCTATTCAGCGTCTATCTGTATATGCCAGGGATTATCATTGGCAACACCCGATATCTCTTCGCAATGTCATTCGACAGAGTAATGCCTAGCCAGATTGCGTACGTCGACAAGAGGTTTAATGCGCCTTGGGTAGCTATCGTTCTCCTGACGATCGTTACTGAAGTCTGGTTGCTTTTATTCACGTATGTGGCAGAAGCAGGCACATGGACAACGTCGGTAGTATTTGTAACAGTAGCAGCACAGTTGATGACATGCATTGCTGGCATTGTCTTCCCCTTCAGGGCGTCGACAAAGCCTATCTATGAGTCTTCACCAGCAGCGAAGTTGAAGATTGGACCAGTTCCACTGGTCAGTCTCTTCGGAGTGCTGGGCGCTGGTTGGCTAAGCTACTTTATCTACCTCTACCTGACAATTCCAGAACTTGGAATGGCAAGTGGTGAGTCCGAAGCTCTCCTAGCAGGCATCTTTATTTTGGGATTCATCCTTTACTTCGTAATCCGATGGTACAGGAAACGGCAAGGGATAGATATAGACCTAGCTTTCAGGGAGATACCTCCAGGTTAGGGGCAGAGAGAGTTCCGCTTACCGCGGAATCTCCCCTCTCTCTTTTTTTTAGTTCTTTGAGTAGGCCGTAACAATTAAGATAATAGCCTATGAACAGGAGCCGCTGGAACGCTTCATGGACGGCTTGGAACCCACAAAGAGTAGTACTCAAAGTAAGCGCTGTCTATTCGCTTACTGCGATCAGCTCTCCTCTCTGCAAGCGATTCCTAATGCATTGACTGCCTTGTCTATTTCGTCGTGAGTAATCACGAGCGGAGGCTGGAACCGAATGACATTTCCATATGCTCCACCAATTCCCATCAGGACTCCGTTCTGGCGACATGTTTCTCTAATCTTCTCAGCTCCTAGCGCATCAGGCTCTTTCGTTTCTGTGTTCTTCACTATGTCGAGCCCAATCATCAGGCCGAGTCCGCGAACATCTCCAATGAGTGGGAAGTCGTTTTGAAGCTCTTTCAATCGCTTCATCGCGAAGGAGCCCTTTTCAGCAGATTTGTCCACCAAATGCTCATTCTCCATTACTTCAAGAGTGGCCAGAGCTGCAGCACAACATAGAGGATTCCCTCCCACTGTTGTTGCGTGGTCGCCTGACTCAAAACTGTCAGCAATCTCCTTCCGCGCGATACATGCACCCATCGGGAGTCCTCCAGCTATTGCCTTTGCCATGGCCATAATATCTGGCTCAACACCATAGTGCTCTATGCCAAACATCTTGCCTGTTCGACCAAAGCCTGTCTGCACTTCATCACTGATAAGCAGGATTCCATACTGATCAAGAATTCCCTTTAGGACTCTGAAGTAATCAGGTGGCGCAGGTATTATTCCACCTTCACCTTGTACCGATTCAGCAATGAAGCCTGCAACATCACCTGACGAACCAACAGTTATTGTATCTTCGACCATTCTAGCGCAGCGTACACCACAGGAAGGGTACTCAAGTCCAAGAGGACAGCGGTAGCAATCAAATGAGGGAGCAAATGCAAAGCCACCTACGTAGGGCCCCATGTCCGCTCTTCTGCGGCCAGAAATTCCAGTTGCGCTTAGCGTATGTATGGTTCTACCATGAAATGACTTCTGGATCGCGATTATCTCGTGTCGCTTCGTGAACTTCTTTGCCAGTTTTAGAGCACACTCTACTCCCTCTGCGCCGCTGTTAGCATAGAAAGTCGAAGAGAGATTTCCGGGAGCGATGTCTGCGAGCTTTATGCCAAGCTCAACTGATAGATGGTTGGGATAAATCATGTTACAGACATGCACAAGCTTGCCGACTTGGTCTTGCACCGCCTTAGTAACTGCAGGATGTGAATGTCCGATATTCATGACAGCAACACCTGCCCAGCAGTCAAGGTACTCATTGCCCTCCAAGTCCCAGAGCTTGCATCCGGCTCCATGATCGATAAACATTGGCTGAAGCTTAGGACTTAATTTGGTCATGAGATACTCCTTATATTTCTCCATGTATTCCTGAGATGAAAGTGGCATCGTAATATCACAAATGACTCGAACAATAACATCTATAAAAGCTTTACAGTACGTGAAGAATATTCGGGAAGAACTACAATTCATCTATTGAATGTTTGGAATCTATCCGATAATTAGCAATTGATTCGATGGTGTGTTAATATGGTCCTAAAAGGAAGAGACCTTCTGTCTCTGCATGACTTCACTGCAGATGAAATCCGTGAGATTCTGGAACTCAGCATCAGATTGAAGAAGAAACCGGAAAAAACGCTGACAGGAAAACGCTTAGTCATGATATTCATGAATCCATCAACTCGGACACAGATATCATTTGAGTCTGCGATGTCGGTGCTTGGCGGATACACGTATTCCCATGGCCCTTCTGCACTCCAACTGGCACATGGTGAAACATTCGAAGACACAGGGCGCGTTCTAAGCAGATATGTGC
>CAYPUO010000106.1:0-7842 GCA_964413775.1 uncultured archaeon | reverse complement strand
AGTTCGCACAAGCATCTCTGTGAATCCTGTTGCCCGAGATGAATCGAAGACTCAGTTCGACTATGATTCAAAGGGCGGTCTAACTGGATTTGACCTCATCCGTTCAATTGACCCAGAGGAGTTTTCACGTAAGGCTAGTGAGGGCGCCCTCGCGCTGCTTTCCGCTAAAAAGCCGCCATCCGGGGAGATCACTGCTGTTGTTGATGGAGATATCGCGGGTCTCATCGCCCATGAGGTATGTGGGCATGCAAGTGAGGCTGACGAAGTTGTGAAGAAGCGTTCACTCCTAACAGGATTAGTTGGTCACACGGTCGGTACAGAACAGGTAACCATGATTGATGACGGCAGCATTGATGGGCTTCGCGGTAGTTATCCTTTTGACTCAGAAGGCACCCCGTCAGGAAGAACTACAATCATTGACAAGGGAGTCTTCCACGGCTATCTCCATACCTTGGAAACAGCAGCAGTAATGGGTGTAGGGCCAACAGGAAACGGACGTTCACAGGATTACAATAGGCGTGTATTCGCTCGAATGTCTAACACATTCTTTGACAAGGGAAAATGGAGCAATGATGAGATAATTGCTGATACTAGGGACGGAATTTTCATTATCAAGGTGATAGCTGGAATGGAGGACGTTGTTGGCGGTGGCGTGCAGGGTACATGTCTAAAGGGATACATACTCAGGAATGGCGAACTCAGCGACCTTGTGCGGAGTCTCACAATTACAGGAAAGGTTCTAGACATTCTCAAAACAGTGGATGCTGTTGGAGATCAACTCCATTTTTCAGGAGGAAATTGCGGCAAGGGTGAGGAAGACTTCGTGCCCGTAACTACAGGCGGGCCGCATATGAGAATGCAACTTGTCGTTGGAGGTGGATGATTTGGATATCGAAGAAAGCGCTGATTCGCTCGTGAAGCATGCTGAGGGGTTGGGTGCATCCCAGGCAGAGGCATATGCAATTCTAGTCAAGACCTCTAGTCTGTATGTAGATGATAATATCCCAAAGATAGCTGATACCAAATCAGAGATGGGCGTGGGTCTAAAATTCATAAGTGGGAAACGGGTTGGCTTTACCTCTTCCACTCTGCTTTCAGAAACAATCCAGGATGTTGCAGCTCGGGCGAGAAAAATGGCTCTGCTAAGCAACGAAGACCCCAAGTTTGTGTCGCTTCCCAGCCCCAAGAAACCATCAGGAAAGAGAGATCGGTTCTTCGACAGGAATACTGCTGAAGCAGACAGTGAAGTTCTCTTGGAGAGAAGCATGCAGCTAGTAGATTCTTCACGGTCTGAAACTGTCACTGTCCCAAATGGTGTCCTTAGGAAAAGCTCTCTCGAATTTCAAGTTAGTAACTCCCTCGGCGTGGATTCAGGGTCTAAGTCCACAATGGTGTTTGGTTACTTCACTGCAAAAGCTCAAGGAAACGGCACAGTCGGAGAAGGGGTCCAGAGGATTTGGTCCCGTTCGCTTGATGACGTTGATTTTTCGTCAAAAGGACAGGTTCTTCAACGACAGGCTCTTGATGTGATACAGGCAAAGGCTTTCAAGGATAAATGGGACGACATCGTTGCCGTGCTTGCACCCAGCGAATGTAGCGAGATGCTTGGTAGTCTTCTAGGATATACACTCTCAGCAGAAAACGTCAACGATAAATCAAGTCGCTGGATCGACAGGGTTGGTGACCGTGTAGCTCATGAATCGCTCACTGTGATGGACAATGGGCAATCAGAGAAGGGCCTGCTAAGCGCTATAGTCGACGATGAAGGCACTCCGACTGGCAACACTCTTGCTATCGAGAATGGGGTCCTGCGTTCTTATATTTTCGATACATACAATGCAAATCAACACGAGCTTCAGTCAACTGGAAATGGAATGCGCCGGAGATATCGTGACGCCCATGGTGCATTCAGCTCATCGGTGGGGTGTCGTCCAACGACTCTTGAAGTACCCGCGGGAAGGAACTCAGTAGATGAAATGATATCAGAAGTGAAACGTGGTGTCTACATTGAACACTTTGCATTTCCCTTGGTTGATCCCTACTCTGGGGCGTTCTCAAATGAGATTCGTAATGCATCTCTAATTGAAAATGGGGAGATAACAGGGAAAGTGAAGTACGCGCTCCTTGCAGGTAACATGTATGAATCGCTAATGAAAGGTTTGATGATAGGGTCGGATTCGGAAGTGCACTCATGCTGTGTAATGCCTACAATTGCATTTGAGGGGACCGAAATCGTTGGACAGGGATAGGCTCCGTTCATAATAGTGCCAGAAACAACTATTAATTAGACGATGTACACTCGACATCTACAGGTGGCCATAGTGCGACGCGAGCTCAAGTTTCTGCATGTGGATGCGTTTACTGATCTCCCTTTTGGAGGGAATCCCGCCAGTGTTGTCCTGGGAGCAGACAGACTCGATGATGAACAGATCCAGAAGATAGCTCGGGAATTGAATGTTAGGGAGACTGTGTTTGTTTCTGGTTCTGATAAGGCTGATTTCAGATTCAGATATATGTCTCCAAAGGGAGAGTTTGCCTTTTCAGGTCATGCCACAATTGCTGCATTCCATGCTCTAGTAACGGAGGGAATGATTGAGGTCGTCGAAGATGTTAAGATGGTGACTCTGGAAACCAAGAACGAGATTCTACAAGTCGAGATAGTCAAGAATGATACAGCAGGTACCCATGAGATTCAAATAACTCATGAAAAACCTCAGTTTCTAGCTACATACGACCCGAAGGAGTATGCCGAAGCTCTCGGACTTCATTTGGTGGATATTATGGCGCTCTATCCCATTCAGACAGTCAATACAGGCATACCCAATCTTATGGTCCCATTGATGAACCTTGAGGCTCTCAAACGAGTAAAGCCAAACTGGGATATGTTGAGCAAACTGGCTGAGCGTGCTGATTATTTGGCAATAGAAGTATTTACGAAAGATGCGCTTGCGGTGACATCTGATGCCACCGCCCGGCACTTTGCTCCCGCTCTGGGTCTTGAAGAAGATCCTGTTACAGGTTCTGCTGCAGGCGGCCTAGGATCATACATGGTGCGATATGGGATAGTTTCCTCGCCCAATCCTGTCAACAGCATTGTCATTGAGCAAGGCCAATTCATGGGCAGACCTGGGAAGGTCATCGTTGAAGTTCGAAGCGATGGGAAAGAAGTCCAGCAGGTCAAGGTGAGTGGAATTGCTGTGACTGTCATCAAAGGCAGAATTTACGTCTGAGTTGTTGGCCCTATGAGAACTTCAACCACTTCGTTTATTCGCTAAGATATCTTCGGCAATTCGGAAACGCTAAAAAGGAAGTAGATTGTCCATCGGACCGAGTGGCTAAGCATGTCCAAGTTTGAGGAAATCTGGAAAGAAGAGGTCGGTTATGTCGAAAAGGCATTATCAGAGTATCTCGATTATAAAATAAACCAAGTGTCCCATCTGGGAAAGTGGCACATTGACTTCTATGGCAATATGAAAGAGTATCTGTTGCGAGGCGGAAAAAGACTTAGGCCTGTCTTGGTCGCAATTGGTTATAAGGCAATCAAGGGTAAACATGAATTGAAGCATCTTTACCGCGCTGCCAACTCAATTGAAATTCTGCATAACGGGTCTCTGCTCCACGATGACCTTATAGACCATGATGAAACGCGTCGAGGCGGAAAGACTTTCCATGTCACTTATCGGGACATATATCGAGCTCGATCGCATGACATGGAAAAAGCTCAGGACTTTGGTTCCACTATGGCCATTATCGGTGGGGACCTCTTGCTCAATATGGGGGCGCAGGCCATCCATGACTCCAACCTCTCTGAGGATGTAGCAAGCAAGTGTCTTAAGTACTATCAGGATGCATTCCAATCACTTGCCGACGGCGTTATGCTTGAAATGACCATGATTGACAGAGATGACATAACTGAAGACATCTACTTGGAAATGGTTGCTCTCAAGACCGCAGTTCTTTTTGACACGTCGCTCTCAATGGGTGCTCTAATGGCAAATGCCACTGACTCCCAGATTGCGGCATTAAGCGAATACGGAGTGAAAGTGGGACAGGCCTTTCAGATACAGGACGACGTACTTGGCTCGTTTGGCGACGAAGCCAAGACCGGGAAGTCTGTAGATGGTGATATCAGGGAAGCGAAGAAGACCATGATCGTGCTCAAGACGTACGAGCATGCTGACTCTGCTCAGAAAGAGCTCCTTGATAGTCTGCTTGGAAAGAGGGACATGAGCCCGGCCGAGGTGGACAAGGTCCGTGACATCTTTGTCAAGACAGGAGGCCTCAAAGAAACTCAGAATCTGATGGATAGGCTATTGCATGAGGGTCAGAAGGCTCTCGATAAGGCAAGTCCTCCTCTGGAGCCAAAATACAAGGAGTTTCTTATGGAACTTGCAGAATTCTTGGTAAGACGAGATTTCTAATAGGTCAGCTTGGTCACGATGTTGCTACGATTCGTAGTCCAAGCAGCATAACGTCCTCCCCTTTCTTGCGGAGGATGGCCTGCATTGGTTCAAGAAGTTCAGGCATGTTTCGTTTGACATATTCTAGGAACTTTTCCGATGAATGCGAGAGTGCTCTACGCATTTCCGTAGCTTGCCTCTGCATGTTCTTCTGTGCGTCGATGTCGTGAGATTTCCCAGAATAGAGATTGACATTCATTGCTTTTCGGATTTCTTCAGCCACTGAGGATGAATCGCTGACCATGGATTTACCTACCATGGGTCTGCTGCCTTTGGTGGGCATAAGCATGTCTTTTTCTCTGAAGACTCCTTCAAACTCCTCAGGGCTTATCTCTCCCGACTCTAGGTCTTCAGCCACGACCTGTCTTTTCCAGCACTGCCTGTGGTTGAACTCAGTTGGACTGATGAATCCCTTGGCATGCATATCATTCAAGATTCGTCTGAACATTTTTTCTGATACCAAGGAATGAGCTGCAGAAATAATGAGGAATTTCTGAAACAAGACCGCCTCAAACTCAATGATGGAAGAGCCGAAGGCTGTGATGACATCCTGTTCAATTAGCTTCTCCTGCATCTCTGAGTCTCTCTCCCCAGTCACATTTGCACCCCGACGGTTTGAACGACATCTAATTATCGTCAAACTGTTATATGAAGATTGACACAACATACTCTGTACGAAAAAAGGGGCACATATTCTAAATATCGCGGTGATTAAACAAAGAGAGGGGGGCTTAGCCCCCTTCATTATGCTCTTCTCTTGATGATTACAACTGCAAAGATGAGAAGAACAGCAACAGCAACTCCTACTGCAAGAAGAAGCATCGGGTCAGGGCCACCCGGTGGCGGTCCCGATGTACTTGTTGTCGTGGTTGGAGTTGTTGATCCAGTTGTGCTGCTTGCCTCCCATGTAATTGTATATGTGCCTCTCACAGCAAGGTTGCCTTCAGTATCGTTTGCATAGACTGTGAAGGTGATAGAGCCATCTGTGAGCGCAGGCAGAGCGGCTGCGTATATTTCGCCAGATGCAGTCATGGCCGTACTGAGAGGCCCTGATCCATCGTCGTACGTAATCCAAACGCTGTCGACACTGCTAACGTCTGTGATATTTGCTGTGACCGTTACTGCTGCGCCGCTTTCTGGATTCTCTGGTGTCCAATTGAGATTGCCAATCTTCGGTCCCATTTCATCAACATTCTGGATGTTATTCTCTGATCGATTGCCGACACCCCAGTTAAGGAAGTTCTCAAGCAAGTTGATATTGCTGAAGATTGCGGTCTTTCCATAGTCAAAATCACTGAAGAAGGTCGTACCGGAAACAAGCACTCTAAGTTGACCGATTTCTTCAATTGCAACCAACGGAATCTGTTGACCGTTCACACCATCATCAGTGTTGTCATAAACGACTTTGGGCTGTGGGCTCACTTGATCGGTCTGATACCCAGACTTGTCAGCAAAGACAATGGGCAACACAGGTCCCTCGTCGAGGAAGTAGAGACTTGCTGGCGAGAATAGAGTAAGGCTGGACACAGATGCTGTCATACCCATTGTTTCTGAAGGAGTCAGCATTGTATAGAGATCATCGTACCAGAGCTGGTATGTCCCTGGCATGTAGACATTGTCATCGTTGACACGAATATTCGATCCTATGGCGTCAAGTATCTGATTGGGCCTTGCAATATCCTCAGTTGTACTGAAGTCACCTCTTGCAGTTACAATTATCGACTTGTTCCCAGTGGCGGCCCAGTTCTTGATAGCTGTCAATTCATCAGACGAGTATTGAGTCAGGCCGCATGTGACTATCAGAAGGTCAACATCCGCTAGTGCTGCAGCAGTAATTGCTGAAGTCTGTTCTTTCATCTGGAAATGCGCTCTGACAAGAGTCTGGTTGATAGAGGTGAGACTGTTGTCATCGGTGTAGTCATTTGCATGTGCATAGTCTACGAGCGCCACATACTTGTAGGATATAACAATGTCAGGAGCTGTAATTCCGTTTGTGAGAGTGTAGTACAGACTTAGAGTGCCGTTTACGGCCATTGTGAGGCAACTCTCAGTTATAGCCAGTATTGTAGGATTGTCAAGAGCTCGTGTATCATTATCGGGATATGCCGCGACAATCTGATTGTAGTACTGATGAGAGTAAGTCGCACAGTCGACGACCAACTGGGAAACATTAGTTACTAGTGATTCGGATGGAGTCCCTATCTCGAAACTACCAAGGTTCTCATTGATGTCTGCCTCGTATCCGGAATGCCCCGGGAATGGAGGACCTGTATGTACCGGTATACAGGGATCAGCGAAGTAGTGGCTCATTACCCCGGCTGCAAAGAATCCTTTCGCCCATTGTCCCGCAGTGAAATTGGCCCTTGCGTAGTCAAACCAGAGCTTGGCCGCATTTGGCGCATTGTGTTCACCTGTGTCTGGATAGTAGAGGTGGTTATCCCAGTCTTGCCATGCCTGGTCGGGAGTCGTTGACCCAGCCATCAATTCAGGGAGATAGTAACTAAATGCATCTGCCCACCCAGTATCACTAATCCCATCAACTGCGGATTCTACAATGTACATATGTGTCTGTAGTCCCCATGCTGCCGCTGGTTGCGCCATAGGGAGTATTACTGCGACAGGAATAGCTGATACGAGAAGCATCGCCAGTACAAAATGTGACTTCTTCATAATGTTCCTGTTTTGCATGAACCCGTATTAAAACATCCGATTTCCATTGAACTTGTGTATACGATAAAAAATAAGGGAAGAAGTAGCTGGGGCTTGCCCAGTCTACTTCAAGTGTTATTTCTACTATTTCTTCTTCATCACCGCAACTACGATGACTATGACAACCACTGCACCGATTGCACCAACGGCCAGGATAAGGGTCCAGTCCATTGTTGCAGGTGGTACATACACTGACTGCTGAATGGCAAAGTCAATTGCCTGAGGTACGAAGTTGAATCCCGATAGGGGCACTCCATAGTATGTGTCAACAAACATCGGCCTGTAGTCGCCATAAGGTGAGGCTCCAGATACGATAATCACACCAGTACCTGCCTCTCCAGCTTTGGCTTCGAGTGTCGTTGCCACAAATGCTCCACTCTGTCCATCCGTGTGTGCAACTGGAGGAGTGATATCAGCATCTGCGATAGTCGCAGAGCTGCTGTATTTGAGCAGTGTATAGACATTCGGAATCGTATTGGTTTCAATCTGTATAGGATTCGTGTCTGCACCAGGTGTGCTGCTGTTGCTGCCGTAGAGAAGAGTAGGTCCGTGCATGAGTATGCTATCCACATTCTCGGTGACGTTGACAACAAAGGGATCTGTTGCTACACCTGTGGTGACAGGTCTATAGCCTGCACCGCAGTTGTGGACCGTATCTTCGACAGACGTGGGC
>CAYPUO010000105.1:0-7922 GCA_964413775.1 uncultured archaeon | reverse complement strand
GCTCAAAGGCAAGCAAAAAGAAGCAGTAGGTTATCTTGAAAAGAGCCTCAAGATTGACCCAAGCAACCACGAGTATTGGTGCACGTTAGGAATTGCGCAGCTTCGGAGGGATAAGTACAAGCCAGCCGTAGAGGCATTCCAGAGATGTCTGATGATAGAACCCCAGTATTTCGACGCTGTGATTTCATTGGGGCTCACTTATTACAGGATGGAAAACTGGGAGAGGGCATCAGAATACATTGCTGAAGCTTTGAAACAGAGTCCTGAGAATTATGAAGCTCTCAAAGCACTAGCTCGTTCGCAGAAAAAGCTAAACCGAACTGAGGAACTCATCAAGACCTACGACCGTATGCTCGAGGTGCGCCCAGAAGACTATACTCCCCTACTCTACCTCGGTCAGGTATATTTCAACAAGGGGAAATACGCCGAGGCCTTGGACTACTACAAGAAGGCAATTGAGAAAGACTCTGAATTTGTTATGGCATGGAAAATGCTCGCCGAAGCACTTGAATTCCTCGGTAAGGAAGATGAAGCGAAGTCTGCACGAACCAAGTACCTTGAGTTGATGGAGAAGCATAAGAAAGTCGGAATCCTTTATGGATAGCTGCTCTATGATACGCGCGAGTCCTCTTGCAGATACTTCCGCACTCTAGAATCCATCATCCTCAGACTAAGGAGAAGATACTCGGTGCCTTGACGGACCAGAATCCTTCGCAGTGGCTCCAATAGTTCGGGAGTTTCCGTCTTGATATACTTGAGGAAGGCTTCATCCGAAACTGCTAGCGAGTTCCTCATGTTTCGAATATGAATAGCAATGGCCTGCTGACTCATTCTAGCATGGAGGGGTCTTCGCTGCATTGTATTCTTGAGCTCCGCAATGATTTCCTCACCAGTCTTCTCAGATTGGCGCACTAGGTCTGCTGTCACTTGAAGTGGCGCTGTGGACGGGCTTTCTGATGTTCCCAAGGCCTGCTTCCTAGTGGGAACTCCCGGCACCCTCCTCGGTTCCCAATCGACTCTCGCAGGCTGCGCGGGACGATCTTTCATGCTTGCCTTCATACCAGAAAGAGCCAATCGCATCTCATCATTCGGGCTCTGGGGCGACACCTCATCGATAATCCGCTTGTCAACAACTAGTTTCCTATATGCAGGAAGACCGTTGAGTTTGTATGAAGAGAGCAGCCCTCTTGACTCCATTGTGTGTAAGGCCTTTCGAAAAGCATCAAATGTAATAAGTGAGTTTGCTGCCGCGAGGTGCGTGTACCTCTCGAACAGCACAGATTCCAGTTCGATCACTGCCCATCCAAAGGACCGCAGTATGTCTAGCTCCATTGGAGTGAGGTGATCATCTCTTGCACCGAATGTTGGCACTGAATCACCCCTGAGTTTTAGTCATGTGAATATTCGCCTCGTTATCTAATAAACTACCGTATCGAGGAGAACATCTAGTTCCACTGGAGTATAGGTATTTGACCGCCCACTTGATGCCCTCACTTGGTTTCTAGTTTTGTCCGGGGTCTGCCAAAGTACCTCGGGGTTTCCTCAAGATATTGTCGATAGGAGTCACCGTACTTGCCAGCGAGGAACTCCTCCTCTTGGAGGACAACCCAGTGGAGATACCCAGCAGTGTAAATAGTATATGCTAGGAATAGAATACTCCAAATCGATTCAGACCAGCCAATGAATGTCAGACCAAGGAAATAGACTGTCCAGCCAATGTAGTTCGGATTTCGGGAGTACCGATGAATCCCCTCAGTGGCAAGCCCAGGCTGCTTTGAGAACGAATAGAACACCATCCCAACGATGACTATGCCAACAACTGCAATGGCGAGACCAAGATAGAACACAAGCCCCATGCCAATTGGGACAAAGATGCTTATGATGAGGCCTCCAATCATCCAAAGCGTTGCAGAAATAATCGCCCTTCTCTGAGATGCCAGTTCTGGATCTTCAAAAGGCATCCCCCGTTTCTTGTCCGCCCATACTCGTAATGGATAGACTATTGCATACCCTCCGATGTAGAAAATCCACAGGTTAAGAAAGTCAGCCATCTACGTTCAGCACCAGAGGAGTATGCAGTCCAGCTGCTAAATGAACATTGCGACCGGACTTGTAGAACTCGGTTGAACACAGTAGCCCGCTATTCCGATGACCGTCTGGGTGTCCCCAAGTATCTGGGGGTCTCATCCAGATACTTCTGATAGGCGTCGCCATACTTGCTAATCAAGAACTTCTCTTCCTGCAGGACCGTAAAATGAAGATAGAATACCGTGTAAACGAAGTACATTACGAACACGATACTCCACAACGAGTCAGTCCACCCCATGAAGGTCAGACCAAGGAAGAATATCGTCCATCCGAGATAGATTGGATTTCTTGAATAACGATGAATCCTTGTTGTGGTAAGGCCGGGTGAATGTGCGAAAGAATACAATGCTAGTCCCCCAATAATCATACCCACTGCCAAGATGAGGAACCCAATAAAGAAGAGCAAACCAAACTCAAACGGAACAAAGATACTGATGGCCAAGCCCCCGAAAATCCATAACAATGCTGGAACATAGACCTTTTTCCGAAACACGAAGTCCGGGTCATCGAAGGGTGCACCTCGTTCTCTATTCGCCCATATCTGCATAGAATAGGCGATGACATAGCCTGCCAAGTAAAATACCCAGAGATTGATGAAGCCAGCCAAGTATAGTCACCACTCCCCTAGATTTGGATGACAGGCATATGATGAATGTTTTGAAAAGACACACCACAGTGCTGGCGTCTAGTTAGTTACCCGTGACTGGAATACACTGCTACTAAACCAAGTATCACAAGGGCGGCTAACCTGAAAATGAAGTGGAGCCGGCTCTGGGAATTGCACCCAGGTAGAACAGCTCTGCAGGCTGTCGCGTAAGCTACTCCGCCAAACCGGCTTCAGTAACGCAAAACTACCGCTTTTCAGTTTTAAGGATGTCGGCAAAATACGCACACATCTAGTCATACTGAATTAATCACTAGGTGCTACGGAAAGTTTTTCATCTTGGAGATGGTCCGATATCTGATGAGAGGCACAATCTATGACTGAATCATCAGAGTCCCATCCTGTTAATATTGGTATGCTGCTGACAAGAAATTCCCAGTATCGCCCAGATCATCTTGGAATAATTGTTGAAAACACTCGACTTACATATCAGGAGTTTAACAATGGTGTCAATCGTGTCGCTAACATGCTGTGTAGTTTAGGTGTAGATAAGGGAGATAAGGTAGCAATCGTCTTGCCGAATTGCTTTGAATTGCTTGAGCTGTATTGGGCTATTGCAAAAATCGGGGCAGTGTCTGTACCACTGAGTACGCTGCTTATGAGCCGTGGGCTTAAATCACTCATCAATGATTCTGATGCTAAGATAGTCATAACGAATTCGCAGTTTATGAACGTCATTGAAGAAATAAAATTGGAACTAACTAATGTTGATCCTGACGGGTATATTCTTGTAGATAAGCCTTCAAATTCCGAATACCACTACTATCAGGCCATTAAGGACCAAGCGAGTGATAGTGAACCTCATATCGCAGAAATTTATGAAAATGACCCTTACAATATAATCTATAGCAGTGGAACGACTGGCTTGCCAAAGGGAATCGTACTATCGCATTATGTCCGTTCATTCTACAGCACGATTTTTGCCTCGAGTTTTCGAATGACACCTGAAAGCGTAATAATCCATTGTGGCTCAATTGTGTTTAATGGAGCATTCGTTACTCTGATGCCTTCCATGTTACTTGGTGCAACTTATATTTTGAAACTCAGGTTCGATGCAGAAGAATTCATCGAAACGGTCCAGCGTGAGAGAGCTACTCATGTGATTATGGTTCCCTCACAATTGATAGCAATCCTAAATGCCTCGAATTTCTCCACTGAGGCTTTGGAATCTCTGCAAATGATTTGCTCTGTTGGTGCTCCCTTACATATGGAGGTAAAAGAGAAACTGACTAATCTTCTACCAGATCGGTTTTACGAACTTTATGGTTTGACAGAAGGATTCCTAACAATATTGGACAAGACGCATTATTCTAGCAAACCACAATCAGTAGGGATTCCTCCTCCGTTCTATAGAATACGAATCGTAAATGATAGTGGTGAGGATGTTCCTACAGGCAGTATTGGGGAGATTGCAGGGAAAGGGCCAACACTGATGACAGAGTACTATAAACGCCCGGACTTGACTGCGGAAGCAATCCGAGATGGCTGGCTACATACTGGTGACTTGGGTTATCTAGATGAAGACGGCTTTCTCTTTTTGGTAGATCGGAAAAAGGACATGATAATCTCTGGTGGAGTTAATGTATATCCTAAGGATATAGAAGAAGTTGTCGCACAGCACCCCTCAGTGCAGGAAGTCGCAGTCTTTGGAATTCCAGATGAAAAATGGGGAGAGGCCTCTGTAGCAGCGGTCATACTTCGAGATGCAACACCAATTACCCCAGATGAACTAAAGAATTGGGTCAATGGACGGGTGGGAGCTAAGTTTCAGCGACTTCACCAAGTTCTCATTCTCGATGAGTTTCCCCGCAGTATCTCAGGCAAGATACTCAAACGGGAACTACGTGAGAAATATGCAGATGGAGCACAGTAGCGAATCCTATATCCTTGTGCTTTACTCAAAATTCTTCTTTAGCCAATCCGTTACAACAGGCGAGCACAGAGCGTGTGTACTGGCGTGCTTTGCTCCAGGAATCACCTGAAACTCCTTATTCTCGCTTGTGACTTCGTCAAAGAATGCTCGTGCCGATTCGATAGAGAATATTTCATCAGATTCGCCAACACCAACGAAGACAGGGAAATCCATTCGGTCCGGAAATCTGTATTTGTCCATGAATCTTTGCGCATTGAGAATATTCAGGAACCGAGGTGAATATTTGAAATTGAACAACGGATCATCTTTACCTATTATCCCCTCCCGTTTATATTCCATAACTGGGCGTCTGTAAGCAAATATCATCTTCCCTATCGTCTTCAATTTCTCTCCTGTTGACATTTTTGGGTATGCACCAGGCGTAATCGATCTTCCAACGCTCAGAAGAATAAGTCCAGAGATATGTTCTGGACAGCGATCTAGTCCTTCCAATGCGACAATGTTTCCTAGACTACTACCTAAGAGAATAACTCCAGTAAATCCTTGGTCTTTGACAAATGCGATAGTTTCACAAATGTCATTCTGGAGCCTTTCCTTGCTCGGATAGTCACCCCTTACACCATCAGAAAGACCATGACCACGCAAATCAAGACCATAAACAGAATATCCAGCATCGGCAAGAGGACTACCTAACGAATCGTAAGGACCACTATATGCTGTAATTCCATGAAAAATCAGTATCGCTGTCTTTGATGCGATTGAAGGCATCCATTTCCGCAAGAATAGTGTCTTCCCATCTGATGTCTGAACAAGATTATGGGGTTTATCAAATTCTGCTCTAAGCTTGACAACATCGATATCCATACCAACATCACGCAACCTGCTACAGCTCAAACGTCCCTAGATAGCGTCTTTTCGGTTTTAAGGATGTCGGCAAAACTGGTAACTGCTCTTACAGATAGGTATCCTCTACGGATGTTTAATCCAGCCGCCACCATGTCGCCAATATCATTATTAGAAGTCTCTAAAAGAGAAACCAAAACTGAGCGAAGTGGTTTCATAGAAATGGATTACACTCAAGCTAAACGTGTGAGTCAGGACAGACTATCACGACAGGTCTCCAGTTTTGCAAATAATAGTGCTTTGAATGAAGTACTTGATAAGGTACAATCCATCAATGTAGTCATCAACGAATCACGTCAAGTTGTTTACATAAATCATGGAGCAATCCAATTCTCGGGTCTTGAGGATCTCGAGGAGATCTGGGGGAAAAGACTTGGAGAACTATTCGGTTGCATCCATGCAGATGAAGCCATGACGGATGTGGAACAGCTCCGGGATGTACGTATTGCGGAGCACTAGATGTGGCAATCAGATGCTTAGAAACCGACGATTATACGGAGAATGAGGCACATCTTTTCTTGGGCCCCGAGCGGAAGGCGTTTGACTTTCGTCTGTTTGCAGCACCCCTTCATATAGATAATGAACGATTCGTCTTAATCACATTGACAAACATTTCAGATGAGAAGTGGCGTTCATTTCTTGAAAGAATCTTTTTCCATGATATGTCAAACAAGCTCTCTGTGTTAACGGCTCTGGTTCAGCTTATGGTAAATCATCAAGACGAAGAGGACATAGCACCAGATCTACAAAAACTGGATAAGATCACCAGCAAGTTAATTGCAGAGGTAAACAGTCAGAAAATCCTGAAAAATGCTGAGGAAGGTCATCTCGACCTCGTTTCTTCTAGATTCGACAGCACTCAGGTACTTAATGATATCATCGAAGAATATACTATCTCTGATTTAGCTGACGGAAAGAAAATTGTCCTCAGTTCTGATATCCAAAATGTGTCCATCAATAGTGATATCATCATTGTGGGGCGTATCCTTGAGAATATGGTAAAGAACGCCTTAGAAGCTACAGCAAAAGGTGGCCAAGTAACTCTGTCATGTGTGAAAGCAATGGAAAGCGGAGTTAGGTTCTCTGTACACAATCCAGGATTCATTCCTACAGAGATACAGGGTCAAATTTTCAAGAGATCATTCTCCACAAAAGGACAAGGCCGTGGTCTTGGAACATACAGCATGAAACTACTGAGTTCTTTCGTCAAAGGTAGTATTTGGTTCACCTCATCACCGCGAGAAGGAACCACTTTTTTTGCAGAGTTCGTTTCATTGTGATTTGCCCTGTCTTTGATTCGGTGCAAAGATAACTGCTGAGTTGGCGGAGGACAAAGGCTTTAACACCGAGCAGGCTGCTCGGCTTGTCCAAAGAGCGCGTGGCAAGGCTGGATAGGGCACTAGCCTCCTAGGCTAGTAATCCCGGTTTGAATCCGGACGGTTACGCCACTCTCCTTCTCGGGGGAAATCCATCATGAGTCCAGATTATCCTTCAACTGACCGCTTTATGAAAGGACTAGACCTTAGTCAGGCCTTCTACGAGGAAGCTGTTAAGCCACTCCTAGAGTCAGAGTTTCCGGATCTTGTTTACTCAGCAGGTCATATGGGAGCTGGGTCAGATGTACTGGGTTTTGACACGGAGCAGTCTATGGACCACGATTGGGGACCGAAGTTGTTGATCTTTCTTGGAGAGAAGGACTATGAGAAATGCCACGAATCTCTAGATACTTTTCTCGGTAACAATTTGCCTACTGAGATTCATGGCTTCCCGATAAACTTCGGCTACCACGATGATAGTACGATCTTTATGCAACACTCAAACAAGAGACCGCTCAATCATGGAGTCAAGGTAGTTACAACCAAGGATTACTTTGAGAGATATCTCACTGTGAATCCACTTGAGAAGATGAATCCGATAGATTGGGTTATTCTCCCTGAGCAACGATTACGGAGTATTGCAGGTGGCCGAGTATTCCATGATGGACTTGGGCAGTTGCAGCCCATTCAGGAGAAACTGTCATACTATCCCTATGATGTGTGGTTGTACCTCTTGTCGGCCCAATGGCGACGAATTGCCCAGGACGAGCCCTTAGTGGGGCGTTGTGGACAGGTAGGAGATGGGCTAGGCTCTCGTGTTGTTGGGTCTAGGCTGGTATACGACATCATGAAGCTCTGTTTCTTGATGGAGAAGCGGTATGCCCCGTATATCAAATGGTTTGGAACAGGTTTTTCACAGCTCAAGAGTGCAAGTATTCTAACACCAGTCCTTGTACTTGTGTTTGAAGCGACTTCATGGAAAGATCGAGAAGAGCACCTTGTGAAAGCATATGAGATAGTGGCGGGTATGCATGATGACCTCGGCATTACTGAACCCATGAAAGCCAAGGTATCAAGC
>CAYPUO010000104.1:0-7932 GCA_964413775.1 uncultured archaeon | reverse complement strand
GGTATGCATAATGACCTCGGCATCACAGCACCCATGAGTACCAAGATGTCAAGCTTTCACAACCGACCGTTCCTAGTCATTAGGGCGGATGATTTCGCTGAAGCAATTTATGCAACAATCCAAGATGAGGAGGTCCTCTCGCTTTCGAAGTTTCTCGGGGGTGTGGACCAGTTTTTCAACTCTACTGATGTACTATCAAAACCGGAACGATATCCTAAACTCCGGAATATGTTCGCTTCATTGTCATTAGAGTACAAAATGTAAGAGCCATCCTCAGTTCCCACGTGCATCTCAATCGCCATTCAATAAACAGACCGGTTTCGACCACGCCTAGCACCATTTCACATCCCGCAGTATCCTTAGATGTTGCTCAGACATCGACAAATATGGCAAGTTTAGTTTATGAATACCATCATTCCACCAATCAGGATCGGTAACCACATTCAAAATTGGAAAGGCTGGAGATATTTGTGAGCCCAAGATACCCAGATTCGCATCATCACGATTCGTTTGTTTTAACCAAACGTCCAGCTAGAAAGTTGGTTACATGGTCTCTAAGATCCACCATTTTCAATTTAAAATCAGGAATGGCTTTTTCCATATTGAAAGCGATAGTTACTGGAATCACTAAGGATGCCCACGCAATTAAGGGAGGTTCTTTCACTAGTATTCCGTCGTTCTGATAACGGGCTATTAATCTCATAAAAGCAAAGACAATATCTAATGGCTCACTAACTAAATCAAGTAAATCACGATTGCGTTGCACTTCAAAGATTATAACTAAGACAAAATCCCCGTACTCCTCAACCAAATCATGGTAAATCCGTACCATTCTAGTTAAATCAGCATGTACATCACCCGTGTACTTGCTGGCAGATTCCAGATTTGCCTTTGCAATAATAAATGATAGAGATGCTTTAACTAATTGTTCTTTGCTTCCATACTTTCTAAACAGGGTCACTTCGCTAATATCAGCTGCAGCAGCCATTTTTTTGGTCGTGGTACCAGAGTATCCGTCTTTCGAAACTGCTTGAATCACAGCACGGTAAATCTGTTCGTCATCGAGTATCTTTGGCATGATGAATGACCTTGGAAGTTGGTTTTACATCCTTGCTTAAACATTATGTTAGTAAACGCTTACATTAAGTTTTTATATCTGTTTTGATAGTGAGTACTTACAAAAGATAGTTCAGGTGCCTAGAATGGGCTATTATCAAAGAAACTGGTATAATGTTGGCCTTGCAATCTTTATTGCATTAGCCTTCATCATTGGTATTTGGGGTGAACTCATCGACCCACTCCAACGAATCCTGACATTGAGTTTTATGGCTCTGTTAGTTCACCAATTTGAGGAATACGGAGCCCCAGGTGGTTTTCCAGCAATAATGAACATTGCATGGATGGGAGAAAAGGAGGTTCCTGATCATTACCCGCTAAATCGTAACAGTGCATTTATCGTTAATATAATCGTTGCATACCCGATGTATATTCTTGCGATTATTTTTCCCGAACTGATTTGGTACGGCATAGCGACGATGTTGTTTGGTATGGCCCAATTTCTAATTCATGGGATCTACATTAATGTCAAAATGAAGTCGTTCTATGATCCTGGTCTAGGCGCGGTTGTTTTCTTGCATATTCCCATTGGAATCTATTATTTCTGGTATATAATTGTCAATGGACTTGTAGAACCATGGCACTGGATTGCAGGGATTATCTGTCTTCCAATATTAGCTGCTGTTGGAGTTGCCCTGCCTGTCAGATTGCTACAGGATAAAGAATCACCTGACTCATTCTCTCCAGAAGAGATGAAAAAGTTCAATGTTCAGGAGAAAATCGAAAAACTTAGAGAGAACTAAATCCAAGAATCGATGAGAAAGGCATCTGGAGGATTATAAGGTGATTCAGGCTGTCAATGTAACCAAGCGTTTCGAAGATATCGTCGCTGTCGATGATATTTCCCTAGATGTTCCGAAGGGATCTATCCTAGGCATGGTTGGTCCAAACGGTGCAGGAAAGACAACGCTGGTACGCATGATGATTGGGATCCTCAAACCTACGCATGGAAGCTGTTTCATAGATGGGATTCAATCGAATCTTCTCTCCCCCGACCAACGTGCAAACACAGGCTATATGACACAGTTGAAATCCCTCTATCCAGATCTAACCGCCCGAGAGAATCTCGAATTCTTTGCAGAGAGTTGTGGCGTAACAGATTCTCAAAGAAGAAACACGCTTATCGAAGAGGTCGCAAGATTTACCCAAATCACGGAATCCTTGGATCGCACCGTCCAAGTACTTAGTGGGGGAACAGTTCAACGAGTAAGCCTGGCTTGTGCAATAGTCCATGAACCCGATGTAATATTCCTAGATGAACCAACAGTGGGTGTAAGTCCAGACCTACGCATGGAATTCTGGGACCATTTCAACAAACTATCAAAGGAAGGGAAGACCATTGTCATGACGACACACTATCTCGATGAGGCAACAAGATGTGACAAGGTTGCTATGATTTTTGAAGGCAAGTTAATTGCGCACGGCCCACCTGAGGAAATCATTAGTTCCCTTCCTCTGGAGAGTACAATATCTGGTATTATAGATGCCAATGATTCAT
This sequence comes from uncultured archaeon, assembly GCA_964413775.1. GTDB lineage: Archaea > Asgardarchaeota > Thorarchaeia > Thorarchaeales > Thorarchaeaceae > MP5-2226. The sequence continues at coordinate 5,318 of CAYPUO010000104.1, read as the reverse complement.
TGGAGTTGAAACGCATCTTGGGAGATATTGCTCCTATAGAAATCAAAGGTAATCGCTTCATTGTAACAGCAGCAAACAGTGATATAAAATTCCGAATTTTCAAAGCTCTAACAGAAGTTAGATTCCAAATAGAGAATCTGATTGTGAAACAGCCAGGTCTCGAAGAGGCTTTCACTTATCATGTCAGGAGGACTCGACAACGAGCAGCATAAGTATACATCGTGTTAATACAATGGTTCGAAGAATCTTTCGTCAGATTCGTCGAGATCGACCAACGCTTGCTTTGCTGGTTGCGGCACCTCTCTTCATTACTGTCCTATGGTCATTCATACTCTCAGGATCTATTACAGGTGTACCAACAGCTGTGTGTATTCAGGATGCACCTGTTGAAGATAGCTACGGAATGGCAATCTCCTCACAACTGGAGAACAATGCAAATGTAACCGTCTTTCAACGAGCTCCTTCAGATGCATTCATGGGCCTTGGTGAATCAATTCAAGCTGTTCTCCTGCTACCCTCTAATTTCACTGAGAGCCTTCTAACTGGAGGCAAGGTTTCTCTCAACATGTACATCAATGTTACAAGTGAATTGGAAGCGAATTATATAATGGCGGTGATAGGAAACGCAACAACACAAGCCGCTAGCGAACTCATAGGACGCACAGGAGGAATTGAAGTTGGAGGAAATGTTACATATAACATCCCCCTTCCTCCAAGTCCATTTGATTTATCATTCAATCTCTCTCTAGTGAATGAAGATATTGGATTCACCACCACTATAGGAGCACTCTTTGATGGAATCCTTACTGATAGTGGGAATGTGTCAATCATTCCTTGTGATACACGTGAAGCAGTATTTGAATCAGTCAACAGTCGCATGGCAGTAGTAGGAATATATCTAGGTGCAGATTTCACGAGCGCAACGCTCAGTGGCGAGGATCAACCTATAGAGCTGATGGTAAATGGTATTCGGACTGCAGAGGCTGGAGCTGCATTGAGATCTGTTAGTGACGCCCTCTCCGATGCAATATCACAGTTCTTTGGAAGAGAGAGTGAGGTCAGCATTGACGTCACATATGTCTATGGAGAGGAGGGAATGTCCATGATTGAAATCATGGGCCCAGCGCTAATCGGCTTCATGGGGGTATTCTTTGGTTTCCTCATTCCTGGCATCTTCTTCCTGCGAGAAAGGCAACAAGGCACACTTGAGAGAATGCAATGTACTCCCCTAACCGATCTCGAGATCATCCTAGGTTATTCAGTTGCATTTATTGGAGTACTTCTCATTCAGACCGTAGTAATTAGCTGTGTCGTGCTCTATATATCTCCGCAGATTGTATCATCCATGCTAACGTTGATCCCCCTTGTTATTCTGTTAGCTATGGGGTCTGTCACTCTGGCAATAGCCATTTCGTATCGAATGCGGAATGAACTTCAGGTCATACAACTTATGCTCGTATTCATCCTCCCGCAGATGTTCCTATCAGGACTACTATTTCCCCTGAGTCAATTGCCACCCATCATTGCGTGGATCCCCTACATCTTTCCTCTTACATTCTATGTGGAGGCATCGAGAGCCGTTGCGTTCTATAATGCCACAATCCTAGATGAAATCATTCCGGTAATAATAATGGTGCTGTATTGCATACTGGGTATCGTTGCATCGGTAATCAAACGTTCTGAAAAGTGAAGCGAGACCAGCTGGTACGTTACAGATTATTCTACCGGGTAAGGGTCAGGATACAGCAGATGCCGGTTAGGTAGTGATAGTCAATGGGGCTTTGAGGAACTTACCTGAGATTATTGGGTGAAACTCAAGGAAAAATCGCATGCGCCTCCAAAATCCTGCCGTATCCTGTTGGTTCTTGGTCAAATAGCACTCTCCTTTGGAACTAGGTTTTTCGTACTAAATTGCGAAAGCCTATGCCTTTGCCATCTGGATTCCGCACACCGGGAAGCAGTTCCACAACACAATACCCGACTCTTTCATTTTCATCATTGAGGACTTCTGCTAGTAGTTCAAAGTATACTAGATCGATATGACCGTCCACAATTGGCATCACCTTATAGTGCCCTTCCTTGACATTTGGAAGTGTGACTGTCCAACCATTGGAGAACTTGATTCCATCAACCTCGATTATTTCATCAGGAACAATTTCATAGTCCCTAATCAACCTGGCATTGCCTTCTTTATCGATGTAAGTCCCATCTTGATAGGGATGTTGTGGAAATGAAAACAGCATGACTTCCTCATCATCAAAGAACCTGAATGAGAACCATTCCCAATGTGTGTCTGCATTCGGTATGTCATATGTGCCGTACTGTCTATCAAACCAAACCTTACCCTTGACTTTGAGCTCCTTGGCATCCTTCTTCTTTAGAATACAAGTTCCCTCCGTTGGCATATTCGTGTATGAATAGTAGACAGTTCTTTGCCGTGTATCATCAGGCAGACCCATAATCAGCACACCATTATCTGCATGCCAGACCGCATCTTTGGCCTTCTGTAGTTGCAGGTCAAGTTGAATCTTGTCTGTGTTTATGGTCATGTGCCAGGGATCGCTCTCTTTGTTTAGCGATAGGTATGGCAGAAATGACACCTCATCTTCAGTAGCCGTTATCTTGCCAAGAAGCTTCATTTTCTGATGGTAGAAATGCTCCTGAGTCTGAACATCTGTAAAGGCTATCATTGATACAAAGAATGTGAAGTGCATTCGCTCTATTTTTGCCAGTGTAAACTGAAATGAATACAAGTCCTGAGGGTTGTCTACATCATTCAGATAGCCTGTCGCATACCACCATCCGGTGGCTCCTTTGTGAGGAAGCCACTCTTCATCAAAGCTGCCATGATCTTCTTGACAATACGGGATCGTGCTGTATTTCTTCAATTTCATTTAATCTCCTTTAGATCCAATTCTAATACGTTCAGTGCGGAGTCAATTGTCCATCAGACCTTACTATCAGAACCAATCCTGTTCGTGACACTGTTGTTTTAAACGACACTGTGGTTTATAAGCATATTGTGACATATTAAAAGGGTGCTATCTTATGGCGCAACCATACAGTATTGGGATTGGATGAGATTGGCTGAAGATCAATCGGAAGTCGAAGACCTCAGGGTCCAACGAACGAAACACATCCTTAGAGAAGCAATTGCGAAACTGCTTGAACATAATGAGTTGAAGGACATCTCAATTCAGCAAATCTCCGAGCAAGCTATGATCTATCGGACTACATTCTACTCACATTACTCTGACAAATACGATTTGCTGGAGGATTACCTGATGGTAACTTGGCAAGAAGAGATGGAAATTGATAGAAGGAGAGAGAGCACCAATATAAAGGAGCAATATCGTGAGGGAATCCTCGACACTGTGAGGTTCTTCAAACGCCATTCCAAGTTATTCATCCAGTTGAACGAGAGCAGATCTATTATCTCAAGACGCAATCTGATATACACGACCATTGAGAACACCTTCATGCTTCTGCTGGATACAATTCAGCCCAATGATTCAAAGGCCAAGATATCGAAAGGAAGAATCTCAGAGTTCTATACATCGGGATATCTCAACGTCGTTCTCAACTGGCTAGGCAGCGACACCAAGGAGTCCGCTCAATTGATTACAGAAGACCTATTCACAATGACCTTTGAGAACCTCTACCACTTACTCAACCAATCGCTCTCCAACAACTAACACAATCCCAAGAACCAGCATGAAAAGGATGAAGAACAGTCCATGACCAAAAACAGCCAAATGCACCCGTTTGACGAGGCGGTGCAACTTGCGATGGCATCACCTTACAGCTATGAAGGGCGAATCCCTGAGTCCTATGCTAATATGGTAGGTCCTTTCGGAGGCATCATTGTAGCAGTCATTCTCAATGGCATCCTGAGTCACAAAGAACATCAAGGCGACCCTGTTTCAATAACCGTGAACTTCGCTGGTCCTATCGAGGATGCTCCATTTGAGCTGGGGGTTTGCCCTGTGCGAACAAATCGTTCGAACCAGCATTGGACTGCCGAGATTACTCAAGGCTCACAAGTAGCTGCAACAGCAACTGCGGTCCTGGCACGCCGAAAGGAAACATGGGCGGCATCCGATGCACATGCCCCTGTTGCCCCGACGCCTGAGGAAGTTGAGTCGTGGCCAGCTCCGGCCGGACCCAAATGGATCAAGCGCTATGACTTCAAATTCATACATGGCGAATTGACCCTTTCAGACCAGCCAGCGACAGATTCAGACAGTCTGCTATGGGTGCGGGACGAGCCAGAGCGCCCCCTTGACTTTCTCTCTTTGGCGGCCATAAACGACGTTTTCTTCCCACGAGTCTTTATTCGGCGCCAGACAATCGGGGTTTCGGCTACCGTATCAATCACAACCTACTTCCACGCCGATACCTCTACTCTTGAACGTCAGGCATGCCGCCCGATTCTGGCTGCTGCGCGGGGGCAACGTTTCTACCGTGGTTATTTTGATCAAGTCGCTGAACAATGGATTGATGAAGAGGAGCTGCTGGCATCCAGTACCCAGATGGTCTATTTCAAGGATTGAGGAACTATGTGATAATGACCACAACGATATCGACTCTCGTCAAGAATAGCAAACAAGAGGCTTGTCGAAATCTGAATAATCTGACTTCTAATTCGCCCGGAACTGAGTAGCATTTGCTGTTTTTCGACTCAGGAAGTGCACGTGTAGCATCAGCACTTCAGAGGGACAGCAGCGCATCTCCAATCCTGCTTTGTTGTCAAAGTATAAGTTGAATCGTTCTGGAAACCACAGTGATAGAAATGGATGTAGCTGACTTTGTATTGAGTATGGCCAAACACACCAGAACATGGCGTCAAAGCGCACTCCAAGGCTTGCAGGAGAACGGGTGTAGTGATCTGTCTTTTCGACCTTCATCGGGAATGTCAGCTGTAGGATGGCTACTGGCACATCAAGCGGCCGTCTACGACTTTGTATTGAATATGCTAATCCGTGACAATCCTCCCAAGAATCCTTGCCTCTTCTATTCATACAGGGGCGACTCCAGTGATAACGGTGACTGGAAGGGAACTCTACTTCAGGAGATTGAAGCCTATTATGATTCGTCTGAAAATGACTTCCTGCTTTGGATTGTGAATGCTTCAGATGAAGAGCTGAATCGCAGACTGGATGAGTCCTGTATCTCTGAATATCATCAAGGCATGCGCATTATCGATGCAATCTCAGACATGTTTGCCCACTTGAACCATCACAACGGGCATCTCAGCGCTATCAAGGGCGACTGGCACAAACAGGGTACGCAGCAACAGACAACGGCATAGTAGAACG
>CAYPUO010000103.1:0-7946 GCA_964413775.1 uncultured archaeon | reverse complement strand
GAATCGTAGTTGTTTCGCCCATGTCTATCACAACTTATAATGTTGATAGTCGCTTGTAATATCATTGAATGATGACTAAAGAGCAAGGTGGGTTCGAAATGAACAAGTCTAGAATTCAGTCTAGGCATGCTATTAACGAAGAGAAAAGGATACGTTCGTCCATTAGTTGGAGCTTCAATTCCCGAAACTTCGTTAAATTGATATGACTTAACTCGGATATATACAGGTAAAACGGTCTATCAGTAAATCCTGAAGACGCATTACCGTTATCCAAACCCAAGGAGTGAGAGTCAAACAGACCTATTGTGTGAACGTTGTGCCCACTTGGTTTCTCAGCCACTGTGTGACCTTTCACTGGGCGTGTTCATCTAGCCATGATTACACTTAAGAGCCAAGCTTAGGTAACAGACATTGATACTATTCAAAGTGCATCTTGTGAAAGTGCCGCGTACGTCAAATGGCACACAAGGAAGTCATATAGTATGTCTAAGACGTACAAGAAAGCAGAAGTTAGAGAAGCCATTGTACTAGCTGCAGGTCTTGGTTCTCGTATACAATCTTGTTTCACGGATGGGCCAAAACCCTTGATTTCAGTACTCGGTATACCTTTACTGGAATACGTTCTGAGAAGCCTCGAGGAGATAGACATTAGGAGAACCATTGTTGTCACGGGAAGAGAAGGGGAGTCAATCCATCGTTGGCTCTCGGAAACAGATTTCCTAATGGAAGTGGACCCTATCTATAACGCTGACTATACACTGGGAAACGGAATATCCGCCCAGATTGGCTTGGAATATGCCGAAAGTAGTAGTGTTATGCTAGTTATGGCGGACCATCTGGCACAGCCAGACTTGTATAAGCGCGCGCTCTATGGAGGAAATACTAGAGTAAACCTTGGACTTGTTGTGGATTACAATCCCTCCACTTTACTCCAAATGAGTGATGCTACTAAGGTCTTGGTCAATGAGTGGGGCGGAATACTTGAGATTGGCAAGGATATTAAGAAGTGGAACTGTGTTGATACGGGAGTTTTTATTGTTTCAAGAGAACTCTCTTCGGCAGTCAAATCAGTTGTTCTAAGAAATGGTGATTGTACTATGACTGAAGCCGTTCGACACATGATCGCAGCAGACATGGATGTGCAGACATGGGACTCGAATGGAGCATTCTGGCTTGACATCGACACACCGTCAGATCTGGAGAATGCTGAACGAGCCATCCTCAGTATTCCAAGGATTCGTACTATGTTCGAACTCTCAGTTGAGGACGAAGCTGTGGCCACAGAAGAAACCCAAGATATGATGCGTGATCATCTGATTTAGAGGAAGCATATTGAACAGCAACCCGTCAGCCAGTGCTGAAGAGCATCTCGTGGAGGGACCTATTTCTAGGCATCTAAATAGGAGAATGTCTCGGCCGATTGCCAGACGCATGAAGGATATCGCTTGGCTCAGTCCGAACCGTGTGTCGGTCATCGCCATGCTCCTTGCTGTGCTGGCCGCATTTTCATATTCGTTTGGAAACCTTCTGATTCCAGGAGAATGGCATGCCTTTGGTTTCTTCATCATATCCCCCTCTCTAGTCGTTAGCGGAATGCTAGTACAGCTAAGTAGCATTATTGATGGAGTGGATGGAGACCTCGCTCGGATAAGAGGGGTGTCCTCTGATAAAGGAGCTATTCTTGATGCTGTGCTGGATAGATATGCGGACATAGTTATTCTTGCCGGTATTGCATACCCTTTATTGAGAAGCACAACGGACATTGAGGTGCTACCTGGATTTCCTCTGAACCTGATAGTGAACCAAGATGTGGTCTTCATCATCTTGGTGGCAGCCATCCTCGGATCTCTTATGGTAAGCTATTCCAGAGCCCGGCTTGAGGTGGCTGAGCTGTTCAGTATCCATGGGCAGGTCAGATTTGGAGCAACACGTGATGTTAGGTTGTTCATTATCTTTGCGTGTTCGCTGATAAGCTATACATTCATTGCTCTACTGATGATAGCTATAATGGCGAATCTCACTGTCTTGCTCCGGCTTTTGTCAATTCTGCGAACCAAAAAACCAAAGGAGTACATTTAGCTTGCTTGGACTGGGAGCTACTTATTTTCCGGATCGTTCGGGGCCAATCCAAGCATTTTTCGAACTGTGCCATGAACTTGGTCTTCAATATGTAGAGATACAGGCAGAGCATCCATACTCCCCTACAGACTTGCACAAGGAAAAAGTCGTGGAGCTCAGAGAGATGCTCTCTGGATATGGACTCACTCCGCTAATTCACGGTCCAATCTACGACATCAACTTGGCGAGTACAAAGGAACGGATACGACAAGCATCAGTTGAGGTCACGAAGGACTTCATCGAGCTTGCACGTATGCTTGGCTCTCAGCAGGTGGTCATTCATGCTGGGAAATGCCCTCAGGACCAGGTACCCCTTTTGCTCGAAAGAGCGCGGAAATGTGCTTCCCTTAGCATCTCCGAACTTGCGCTATTCGCTAATGACCACGGTGTGAGTATTGGACTTGAGAATAAACAGAACGGCGCCGACAGAGAGATAGTCCTGACAGTTGATGACCATCTCCGAATGACTTCGAAGCTCCAGCACTTGGGGGTGTTCGCAGTCTTGGACGTAGGACATGCCTTCACAACCGAGGAACGAGTCACAGACTATGTACACGCACTCGGAAGCAATCTACGGGAAATTCACTTCCACGACAACAATGGTGAAACTGATGACCACCTGACCTTGGGACATGGCAACGTTCCCTTGAAGGAAGTAGTCGCAGCGCTACATGCCATCGATTTCAAGGGAGTGTCGATAATCGAAGTAAAGCGGAGGGAAGAACTCAGAGCTAGCGTCAAATATCTGAGCAAGATAGACTGTGAAGTAGGTAGGGCTAGATAATACTGTAATTCGTAGTGATCTCAATTCCACCCGCTTTGGGCCCCAATTATTCTTGCCAATCCAAGAGAGAGTTAGCGAATAGCGAAACCTCTTAGCTTGAAACCAGTAAATGCAGGGCGTTCCTACAATTGGACTCAGATCAGTCCCGCGTTGCCCTCGCTGGAGGCATTGACGACATGCGGATAGACACCGATTCATCAATAAATGAAGAAACGCCCAGCTAAGAGCTACGGGAATCTTGGACAGAGTTGAACATCGTCTAGGCACCTATTTGATATATCTTGTAGCTCTCTCTATTCCCTAATCCACGAACAACACTAGAGGTTCTCCAGATAGAGCTGTGACCTCACAGAGTCCCCCAGTGCCGTTTTTTGGGAACACTTCACTCTTGTGCTCAAGGTTGTTCACCTTACAATGGGCGGTGAGTTCAGGTTCTCTTATTCATCCGAGAGGCAAATAATATCTCAGAGATGCCATTAGCAATTTGAGAGAGGATGCTGAGAAGCTTCTCATGACTTACAATGAAAAGGCTGTGAAACCAGCAAGTTGAATAATCGATTACAACGCTGCGCTGGCTGATTTGAAGAATAGACTGAGGAGAGTCAAGAAAGGACTATCTCCTCATAGATAGCCTGACAAATGAAAAAATGAAAGGGTGCTCAGCAGTGTGAGGGCGGATCAGTCCCTCGAGGGCAACCATACGATTGCACAGTTCCCGTCGGAGGCCGAACCCCCCCTGCAGTTTCGAAGGACCGCAAGAACAAGCTGCTCTACCTCTAAGGATAGAGATTCTTAGAGCTGATTGATGGAAGACGAGAATGACTCTCGACCTCTGCCATCCGCAGCTCCCGCTATAGAGTTTTCCTCAGAATACTCTCCAAACAATAGACCGTTAGAGCAGACTCATCGCAGAGATAACTGAGTTCGCAGTCCAAGCATAGAGTTTCGAGCTGGTCTCTTCCTAGGTCTAGGGTTCCCTCTTCTTCGTGTAAGTGATAGAGAAGTTTCAAGTATTTTCCCTCAGCTATACGAGGAATCTCGTTTCGCCTGTCTAATTTGAGCCATTCGTACAAGCCTCTTCCACCCTTTGAGGAATTGCACTCCCTACATGCCATTACAACATTATCAGGAGTATCAGGTCCACCTTTAATCCTCGGTGCGAGATGGTCATAGGAGAGATTCTGAGTTGCCCCACAGTAAATACATTGGTTTGGTATTTCTCGTTCGCGAATATACTCCTGAATGGACCCAGACCATTCAATCTCTCCTGATTGGAGTTTCTTGAAACGGTTCATGATGAAACCAAACTGATTCTTACCGAAACCTGCTGAAGAAGAGATAATCTTGGAATATTGCCAATAGAGCAGATCTCTGATGGTTCTCACTGCAGACGGCGGCATAACATATGACCTTCTGACTGGCATATACTCTGTTTGTAGACTTATCAGTCTAGAGGTCACTGATTCTCTGAATCAATTCTCTTGCTGAATAAATAAAGAAACCAGAAGAAATGGAGAGGGTGCTCAACAGCATGAGGGGGAATCAGTCCCTTGAGGGCAACCATACGATTGCACAGCCCCCGTCGAAGGCCCGTACCTATCGAACTGCCAATAACAGGAACAAGCTACTCTTACCATCATTGATTGTCAGTACTTGAATCCTGCAAGCACGAAACTCTACGTCTTTATAAGTACACAGACATATATACATAGATATGGGTAGTAGAACGATTTCCGTTTCGGATGAAGCATATGCCCGATTAAAAGCTCTCAAGAAACCTGGAGAGAGCTTCAGCGATACAATCAACCGCCTAACGTCAAGAAAGCGACTCAGTGAGATTGCAGGGGTATTGAATGATGAAGACGTTGAGGTGATTGAGAGAGCGGTCGCCTCTGTCAGAACACGAAGCAGAGAGCGGCTCACTGAGATGGTTTCGGAGATGTCTGACTGATGCTTCTTGACACATCATTCATTATAGATCTCCTAGGCGGGCGAGAAAAGGCAGTGAGAAAGATCAAGGCGCTTGAAGCTGAGTCTATAGCTACAAACATCTCGTCACCGTCAATCTTTGAATTATTCGTTGGTATCAGGCTTACAACGAAATCCGATCCTGCGAAAAGGATAATTATGGATGTCTTGGAGTCCTGAGGAACACTGGTCCTGGACTCAGAATGTGCAGCGCGTGGGGGGACCATACATGGTCAGCTAATAAGAGATGGTCAACCCATCGATCCTGAGGACTCCATGATTGCAGCTATTGCACTTATAAACGATGAAACCCTTCTTACCAAGAATTCAAAGCATTTCAGCAGAGTACCAGACCTCAAAATCGTGGGGTACTAGTTTTCATAATTCGCAGAATGCCCTCTTACAGCACTTACGGATGAAGAATGAAAATAGTGTTCAATAGTGTCAGTAGGACAACTCTTTGATTGGCATTGGACAACTCATCGATTGCGCACCCCTGTCGAAGGCCCGCACTCCTCTCGCAACTCCGAAGAGCTGCAAGGACAAGCTGCTCTACCTCTAAGAGGTAGAGAATCTTAGGAGGTGAGTGATAGAAGACGAGCGCGAGTCTCATCCTCTTCCATCCACGGCTTCAAGTATGGACATGCTGTTGCTAGTCCCGCTAGTACTCGATTATCACAAGTCCTTCCACAGACTTGAAATGAGCATCACGTGTGACTAGAGGAATCTTATGGTGTGCCGCAGTTGCTGCGACTATGACATCAGCATACGGAATCACGTTTCCACTCTTGAACAGGTTTGCGTCGATTAGTGCAGCCTCTCGCGCTATTGGGGATGTGAAGTCCAGTTGCTCGAAGTGTGCTAGATCAGTGAGTGCTTTCCGCAGCTTCTCGTCCAACGTCTTCGTTCCACTGTAATGATAGAATACTCCTCGAAGGTACTCCTCCACCGTGACCACAGATACTGCTTTTATATCAGAGCTGCTGTCCACTTGCTTTGCTAGCGACACGGCCCCACTATCACCTCTGGTGAGGTCTATCAGAAAACTTGTGTCGAAAAGAGGCACTAGGTATCATCCTTCTTGTTGGGTCAGCAACGACTCAGCTCTGTTCTTGTCCGCCATGGTCTGCTCTTCTCTTAGTCGCTTCACTTCCAACCATTCCTCCGTGCTGAGCGTTGCGGTCCCAGCGATATCGGAGATCAGCCCTCTGGTCTTCATGAGCCTTCTAATCAGATCGCTGAAACTCTCATCCTTTTTTTTCATGCGCTTCAGGTCTCTATAGACGTCCTCTGCTAATGCAATGTTCTTTGCCATATGAGTCATCATACATATGAGTATGTATACATATAAAGCCAACATAGACCTGCTGGGTGGGCGCCTTTCATTTTATCAGACTGAACCAAAAACAAGAAGGCTAGACCTAGCATCCACTCAAGGACACTGACAGCTGCAAGAGAAATAGGGTGCTCAACAGCGTGGGGGAGGGTAAGTCCCTCGAAGGGCAACCGTACGATTGCACATCCCCGTCGAAGGCCCGTACCTCTCCCGCAGTCCCAGAGGGACCGCAAGGACAAGCTGCTCTACCTCTAAGAAGTAGAGAATCTTAGGAGGTGATTGATGGGAGAGGAGAATAACTCTCATGTTCTTCCATCCGCAGCTTCCGGTACACCGAACAAAGTATATCAGTATTGAAGAAATGTCATTTTTCGAGTACTATTCAAGAAATTCAATTTGATCTGTAAGCTTCTTCTTCTCAATCGCATCAACTATTTCTCTCTCTCTGCGTGCAAAGATGACCTTACCATTGATTATTCGCGCCGCCGCAATAGAAAAGCAGTCAGGCAAAGCAATTGGAACGCTGCATTTGATCTGTGCTGCTTCAATCCAGAGGGATTGAGATGGAAGTATCGCGACTGCAGAGGACTGAATTAGGCTCTGTGTCTTGTTCCAAGCTTGCTTCCAAGTAGAATTACGACAAAGGATATAGCTCAGCTCGCATAGGGCTATCTCAGTGGATGCATAACGGCCATGCCGACCGATTATGTCTTTGGATAATTCGGCAGCTGAAGGCTCACTAAGTGCTAGGGCGATAAGTACTCCTGCATCGAGAACAGATAGAGCGCTTGCCTTACTCTTCATCACGGCCTCGCTCCAGAATCAAGTCACGATAGACCGAGTCGAAATTCATTCCGGGAACGGGAGTCGTGAACTTACTCCATGCTTCTTGGTCAATCTGCTTTTGCATGTAGTTCTCAATCAAGAACCGGATGACAGAATCAAAGTCAGCCCTGCTCTGTGTCCTTTTCTGAAGCTCACCTGCAATCTGAAGCAGCTTCTTTCGAGTGTCTTCTTTAATTGAGATGGTAGTCATATTTCGTCAATACTCATATCCTCATCTGCTGTAATAAACACAGCGGCTGTGTCGAGCATGGTGATTATATAATCTGACATCATGAGGTTAAAAACTGCAAAAATGAAAAAGGGTGCTTAACAGCGTGGGGGAGGGTAAGTCCCTCGATGGCAACCATGTGATTGCACAGTCTCCAGCGAAGGCCCGTACCTCTCCCGCAGTCCCAGAGGGACCGCAAGGACAAGCTGCTCTACCTCTAAGAAGGAGAGAATCTTAGGAGGTGACTGATGGAAGACGAGAGCAAATCTCATCCTCTTCCATCCGCAGCTTCCGCTACGGATATCTTGTAGTTCATGCAGTTGTTAATTATGCCGTTGGAAAATAGAACGTGATTATTGGAATAAGAGAAAGCACAAGATAAAGAAACATTAGCAAACATGAAATCCAAGCGTGTGAAGGTGGAATCTTGAAAGATTTCTTGTCAGAGAGAGCATGATTGATATCTGGTTCCGAATTCGTGAAATCTCAGAGGTTCTCTTTTGTTAGATCTCGGCCTTTGGGTGATAATGAAAAACTCCTAGGTTTGTGTTGTTCAACGTATCCGTCCTTCGTTAGTCGTTTGAGGTGATTCCTCAAAGCTCTTGTTCCAATAGTGCGTTTCAAACCACAGACCCTGGCGATTGCCTCAACAGGAAAGTGTTGTGCTTGGATTATACCTTTCCTGA
>CAYPUO010000102.1:0-8019 GCA_964413775.1 uncultured archaeon | reverse complement strand
GAGAAGCGCCCACCTGCCGGTCCCCCTCCCGGAGCGCCAGCGAGTATGTCAACGCCCCCTACAATGGCTAGACCACCAGAGAGCGTGGCTCCTCCGAATTCTCCGCCACCAAAAGCAATACCCCCTGCAATGACTCAACCACCTGGTGCCCCAGGACCCTCAACTCCAAGTGCTGGACCAGTGTCACGCAGTGCCAAAGCACAGCCAGTAATCCAACCTCAGGGGCCACCGACAACAACGGGCCCTGGTGAGGATAGTAAAATCAGAGAAATTGATTCTGACATTCAACACTACAACCAACAGATAGCGCAGCTTGAAACGGAGCTCAAAGAACTCGAAGCAAAACATGATGGCGAAAGGAAATGGCTGAATACCGTTGTGGAAACAAAGCGGATTGGTATACAAACCCTCCAGGATGAGGTAAAGACAGCAAAGGACGAGTTCAAGGATGCTCAGAAAGACCTCAAGAATGAAGAAAACAGAATGAAAAAAGAAGTAGCAGAGGCACAGAAACGGATAGACAACCAGGCAAAGAACATCAAGGATGCTGAAAAGGCACGTGAGAAGCGCCTGAAAGAAATAGAGAAGAAGAGCAGTTGAGGCTCAGTCGTGATTCCTGCTCTTGTCGTCCCACTTGGGAGTTTCTAGGCCTTATCTTTTGGAGCTGTCCAAGTATCCCTGTAGATCCAGACCTCCGAGATAGCATCCTTCTTCCCCACGTTCGGAGGTAGACGGCCTCTCAAAGTACGCCTGAATTTAACTAGCTTGACTGTGCAGCTATTGACTTCACCATGTTTTAGGCTTATTCCACCCTTGTATGTACCTGGCTGTAGCATGTAGAAATCCGTCGCATGTTTCGGCACATAAAACCCAAGATGATTTTCATCTGATTTAGAAAGCCTCACAATGAATCTGATTGGCATCTAGTTCACCTTCCTGAAAGTCTGATGGATGCAGACTCAACACAGATATCCATTTTTTCAAAATGATATAAACCTGCTCAACAGAGTTCAACCTTTGCGTAATCAGATTCAGTATCACCAAGCAAGCGTTCATCTGAGAGTAAACACAAACAAGACCTAATAGGCTAGATTCGAACAAGGGCCCTGAGCTGTCGACCCCGATGCCCGAGACTCAAAGTCCTCAAGACCTGAAAACACCCAAGAGGATTGTGGTGGTTTCAAATGCTCTCGCTCTGGCTTTTGCTGGAGCCGCAGTAGTGCTTACTTACATGGGTGTGTTCCCATTTCAGAGCCCCGATGGCATCTACCGCATTCTCCCTGGTGGAATTCTGCTCGACTTCATCTGGATATGGTTAATAGCTATCGTTGTCGGAATTGGGATATACTATGTGACTCCAAGAATGGCATACCTTGTGATTCAATTCCACCGTATGCTCTCTGGAGGCGTATACAACTATCACTTCCAGGTGCGAGACAAGGAACGCGAATACTCCAGGCACTTTGGAAAAATAATCGTCCCCGCGCTAGCATCTCTGGGTCTTTCCTTCACCGTGACAAACATGGTTGGCCTTGTTGATATCTTCTTCGTCACCGAGAGCTTCGATTCGCTTCCACCAGCTGTCGCAGGACCCTTGAAGGCAAGCATGCCAATCTTCTTTATTCTCCTCCTCATCTCAACAGTCATTCCCATCCTCTTCGCAGCTTCATGGCTACTGGAGGACCTTGGTGTGATCTGTGAGAGGAAGACTGAGGGAACTGGGATTACTGCCGATATTGAGGGCGTCGGGAACTGGTACCTTGCGCTGCTGAAGGGCTTCGCTGGAATCTCAACAATACTAGCTTACTTCTTCATCATGGTCCAAATGGTCCAGTGGTACCAGATGCTCCCGACCTATGGAGTTGAGGCCCCTATCTGGTTCTATCTTATTCCAGTGCTTGTGGTTATACTATCGCCATTGATTGCAGTAGCGCCAATCTCGATTTCGTACCTCCTCTATAACATGACTGAGGCTAAGGATCGAGAGAAGCTCAAGGCGATGCTGATGGCAAAGGGTCTCAAACGTGTGGTTGTTGATGTCAGAGAAGTGAGTAGTGATAGTGCCTCGCCTCAAGATACTTAGGAGCAGGCCTTTGAAACACTGTCATCTCTCGCCTCTTGTAACCTTGTCCAATTAGGCAGCTGGGATAAGCCTAAGTCACACTTTGACAGCATGGAAGATTGACTCAGAGTAAGGTTGTTTGTCTCTCTCAGTACGATTCAAGACTGGCCGCCTGAACTCCTCAACTATCTCCAGACCACTCCTCACTGCAATTTTCGGATAAAGGTCATGGCTGTCATTCGCTACAATGAAGACATGAGCACTCTCTTTTAGGTACCTGCCTACATTGACTAGCACTTGGGAGATACTGTCAATGTAGTCCTGCCTTGCTCTCTTGCTCGTACCATTTGACATCCTTCCAATCTCGTGTTCGTCCTTTCGCTCAATACCGAAGAGCTCATACGCGTAGGCGTGTTGCTCATGATAGTTAATCATTCCTAGATATGGTGGAGAAGTAAAGATGCCGTCAATTCTCCTCTTCTGAAGCAACTTACTGAAGTCAGGATTTAGCTTACTTAGTTTCTTGAGAATGTCAACGCTGGCAGAATCGGCATTGATTACCTCGCAGTAAACATCTTGCTGAAGGCCAGCATAGGCGCTAATCCTCGATATAGTATCGCGAGTATACCGCACTAAGTGTGGAACAATGCTGTGCACAGGCCGGCATATCTTGTAGTGCTTTCGGCAGTAGTACGGCTCAGTTTGGGGCTCGACCAGTGTCGCCAAATCGACATGTTTTGTAGCCCTACACGACCGCACGGTCCTGCTAAGAATGATTCTCATTACATCTTGGATGGCTGGATTCTGCACTTCTCGAATACGAGACATGTAGTAACTCATCTCTCGTAGCTGCTGATTAGTGAACCATTTCCATAAGAAGTCGGAATCCATGCTGGCTTCATCTAGAAGCTGCACAGAACTATCACTTGCCAACGGTAGCTTGTGTTGAACGGGTGGACAATCTGCAGTCATCCCACGGACTTTGCGCAAGACCACTGTGGAGTATCTCTGAGTGAAGTCATTGACAAACTTGTCTTCAGTCAGTCCTTCGAAATCCATCTGCAAATCAATGCTGTTGTCGTGGAAATATCGGTTAACCTCAGCATCAATCTCACTCCAGACAGTTTCTAGTAGATTGTGTTGGTTCGTACCTTCAGCTGGGTCCACGACGCCTTTTCCTGCGGGTATTTGATCGTGACCAATCTTCTTGTGATAGTTGCTCTCAATCTTACGCAAGTTCCTGACCAGTATCTTATACTCGGGACTGGAGTAATACATGGAATTCACTCTATGCAAAGCGGCGTCTATGCACTCACTCCTTTTCTCATCAGAGATTGACTTGCTGTATGACGCAGTACTACGAGCTGCCTTAGTTGCTACCGAGCGCAATTCGCCCAGATTGTACCGACGCGCCTTCACCTTTGTTATGAGACAGTTGAAAAGTGAAATGTCAATACCAATTGAGTTGAGCCCCAATTCCTTGCACTGCACAAGTGTGGTGCCCGAACCTACAAAGGGGTCCATAACAGTATTCCCTTTCTGGAAGTACACCTCCTTTTTCAGGTCATCTGTAGAAGAGTCAAGAAAATACTCTACCAGCTGAGGTATGAACTTGCCTTTGTAAGGATGCAGACGATGAACATGTTTCGTCCGTTCAGACTCACTAATCTCCCCAAAAGCAATCTCCCACTTAACACCCGGACCAAGGCGAAGCTTCCACTTCTCTTCTACGCTGAGAACATTCCTATCATAGTATTCCTTTAGTTCAGGAAGTGATACCATTGTCCGCCCTGCAGAGGCCTTGGTCTTGTCCTTATCGCTGTAGCGAGTTATTTTGCCGTACTGCAGGAGATAGGATATGTTGCTCGTGGAGACCTTTCTCCCGATATATGTGGACGCCCAGTCCTTTGCCTCTTCCATTGTAAGGAGCTGCCTATCGTTCATCAGCAAGACATTCTCCGAATCTATGGTTTACAGGATAGTCTGCCGATTCCAAAGCTATACATCTGTTTCAATGTTATGGAGTTATCGTAAGACCCTCACCAAGATATTGGCAAAGCTGCTGTCCGTAGAAGACCATAGGCTTGCCATTGGTTCAATTCTGCGGAATCCTATACTTCTCCTAACAGAACAGACTGACAACTCCATTCTTGTTGTATTTTTCTTTTGGACAAATCTAATATGCCTTCGCACCAAAAAGCACCTGTAGCGTGGTCTAGGTGTCAGTAAACAAACGGTATCCAAAGAGGAATGAGTATGGCGACTCAAGTCCACGCTGTGAATGGTGCGGGAAGCCTACCGGGAAAAGCTCTTGGGGGAGTTCTGAATATGGCACTTGGTGCTCCTTCGAGTGTAGCTCAGCAGGGCGTTACTCTCAGAATATATTCTCCCTTATTGCATTGATAGTGGTGCTGGTAGTGTCAGTTGCCGCGATATTGTTTGAAAACATCAGTTATAATCCTCCTATGATTTATTGGTGGTGGATATTCATTCCTATCGTTCTTATATCCCCATTCGCACTATGTCTGACAATTGGCATAGTGACAGGAGCTAGAGTCATACGGGCCGATGAGGAAGCTCGCCACCCAGAAGCCTTGATTGAAAGCGAAGAAGAGCTCACGCCTAGACACCATCTTGTTTTGGACTTTGTTGCTGAAATACCCACGAACGAAGGGATGACAAGAAAACAGATACTGGACCACATGAGGAGCAAGGGAGTTCCGATCAGTCTGACCAAGGTTACCGTCAATGAACTAGTTGGCTCAGGCTATCTCGAAGAGGTAAGCATAGGGCGGTATGTGCCAGGACAGGTTCAGAGAAGACACAGGACTTGAAGCTCAGTCCAGAATAGTAAAGGAAATTGGAGTGTGGACAAACCACATGTATCATGGTTTTCTGTACACAAGAAAGCAACCCAACAATTGGAGGGGGGGGGACCGAAATGCCAGTGTGTGACGCCCACCCACAAGGGTGTACGTAAAGCCACCCGAAACAATCAGGATGACTACCGCCACCAGGATCACCCTCAGTCTCAACCGAATATTCGTATTGCCTAGGCTATACCGATAAAAGGTCCAGACCAGAAAGATGCTTGGTAGTAGCACACCTGCGGTCAGAATCAATTGCCAACCCTCTGGCAGCGAAAGGAAGACTCCTGAAAAGGGCCCACTGAATCTGCTTCCGTAGATATAGCCGAATCCCCATAACAGCGCAATCAACGTCCAACTGGTATAGCTGTTATCAACTGCGGACGAACTCTCATAGTAGAGTGTGTGCGGTATCAAGAGAAAGATGGCTGCTAGAATAGCTAGACGACCGCGTGTTAGCCCCGTGTTTTCTGGTCCAATTGATTCATTCACGTCCATTGAAACCAACCTCCATCCGTACGACGGCAATCAGTCCGAAAACCTGAGCAATTACGGTGTATGTCTTTCCTAATAAAACAGCATCGTGAGAGCCGCCTCCTCGTGTAAATGTTTAATACCGGAAAGAAGGGTCTTCTCGGTGGTGGTATGAGATGAGTGTCGATTCCGACAGAGAGAACGAACTCCAATATCTTCACAGTATTGATATCAGTCTGCGCAATATTGAACGTGGAATGTATTTGATCTTTGTACTCCTAGTGTTTATGCTGTTCTTTATCGGATACATTGCGATCCAATTCTGGCCGCCAAGACCAATGTACTGACTTGATCTACCATTTCACCATTCATTGTAGCGTGTGGGACCCAGAGCCTGCCATGAAGTTAAGTGTATACGGTGCAATAGTAGAAGCTAGTTGGTGTACTTGAGGCGGCAACAGAGAGGGAGTACAGGCCTTGTGAATGAGCCCTCGTATGCAGTGGATTGGAGAGTTGAGAACAAGGTCTATCTCGCACTTATCTTGATGGTCATTCTGATATCTGCAATATATGGGACTGAACGCTATGCCGAGTTGCATGCGAATGATCGATATTACGAGCACACACATGATATGACGGTCTGGGCCATACCTGAGAACTACATCTATGTAGTGGAGATAGAGTTCTGCAGCAGCAGAGAGGATGCATACGCTGGACAGAATGTACTGATGGGAACGGGTGTCACTGTCCGACCTGATATGCCCGAGAAGATAGAGCAGGCTCTCTATGGCTTGCCCGTCACCTACAGTGGCTTTTGGGTACGAGTTGGTTTCGGATATGAGCTCGCAGAGAACGAATGGCAATGGACGTATGACTATGGATCTCTCCAACTAGGGGTAGAGACCAGCTTCTATCTCGAAGGCCGTGTGTTTACAATATTGGTGACAGCCCACATTAGCGGCACCTCCAATTCTCAAAGTCTGCTATAGAGAATAGCAGGTCCTTACACATGAAGGATAACTCACCGGTGAAGAGTGTGTTGTCCCACAAGCAGGCTTCATGTTGGGTTCCTCTGACACGGAGAGGACACGAAGTGGACATTTGAACGGTAACTGCTCACAGTGAATACCGATGCCTGTCAAGGAACTCCTGTCGCTTGGCAGGGTTGTACGTACGGACGGCCTGGAGATACCCTGTCACGCGGCTGATTATGTCGCATCCTATATGTCCGCACTTCGGACATGGGATCTTGTCAAGGTCCTCGATTGTCGCGAACTTCGCACTCCGCCAGTCAATGCCGGTCTGGTAACCGCAGTGACTGCATGATAATATGTCTTTAGTGAACGCGTAGTATGAATTTAAAGTCGCAGTGGCAATCTTCATGGTCAATTTCCAGAGAGCATCGGGATCAGGGTTCTTTTCGCCGAGGTAGATGTGCGTGAGCGCGCCACCGTCCATGTAGGGATGGAACATACCCTCCTTCTTAATCCTGTCACTCAGTGATAGGTCAGCACCAACATAGAGCGCAGTGCTGTTCGTGTAGTAGACATTGGGTGATTCTCCCTTCAGGTACTTCCTGATACCGGGGTACATGCGATAGTCTTTCGAAGCAAGCCTTCCCGCAGCTGATTCAGCAGGTGTCCTTGTCACTCCGAAGTGGAGCCCTGTCTGCTCCTCGTACTCATCAGCCTTGTCTTTCAGGTGCTTGAGGAGCTTGATGCCAAACCTCGTGCCCTCGCGTTGGTACAGCTCATAGTCGGTCATAATCTTCGCCACTTCAGCAAATCCCACTGTACCCAGCAAAAACTGCCGTTTGGTCATGTCAATGAGCGGGTCGCCATTTGGCTTAGGCTGCGTATAGAACGGAACAGAACCACTAGCAATGAGCTTGTCCATGAGCCTCTTCTTTTCGAGGATGACCTCCTTGGACAACTCGAGGTACTCATCTACCTTGGCAAAGAACTTGTCCTCATCGGCCCGCCCAAGATATGCAGCGCGACCGAAGTTGGGAGTCACCATCTGAGAGGCACCGAAGACCATATTGCCTGAGAGGAACTCCTCCATTTCTTCCGGAGTACTGGCGGTCCAGAGGTGTGAACAACAGCTGCTGCACCCAGCCTCAATTGTCGACCTCCAGTTCAGGTAGTTCTCAAAGTAGGGAGAGCCATACTTAGCAGTGAGCTCAGCGACCTTGAGCCATGAGTCCTCATATTCAGGCGTCATGAACTCCTTCCGCAGGACGATATTCGGCTTTGGAAAGTTGAAGCCCTTGCCCTTGGCATCACCCTTGAGCATAACCTCCATGAACGCATTAAAGAACTTATTCGCTTCAGGTTCGAAGTCGCCATAGGTGAGACCGGTTTCGCGGCCTCCAGGGAGGACTGCAGGGACATCCTTCATGATGTTTGGAATGCCTGGCGTGAGGTCTATACTTGAGAAAATGACCTGTCCGCCACGTGCAACGTATTGCTGTGTAAGCGTAAAGATAAGCTGCTGTGCAGCCTGCTTAATCTTCCTGTAGGAGAGATCTCGCATAAAGGGTGCGAGGAATGTATTGTAGTAGAAGAAGCCCTGCCCCCCGGCGAAAGAGCTCTGGGCAGCCGCAAGCCAGATAGC
>CAYPUO010000101.1:0-8022 GCA_964413775.1 uncultured archaeon | reverse complement strand
AGTCATCGCAGCATGCTCACCGCGAATGCACGAGCCTACATTAAGGCAGCTCATGCGAGAACCAAAAATGAATCCTTACATGCAGGAGATAGCAAACAATAGAGAACATGTGAGCAGGATACACTCTGCCGATCCGGAAGGGGCAACAAGAAAAGCCATCGATCTCATACGCATGGCTGTTGCTCGGGCACGCCTTCTTGAACCTCTAACTGAGTCAGAGGTAGATGTGAAGAAGACAACTCTGGTGATTGGTGCGGGCATTGCAGGCATCTCTGCTGCTCTTGATCTCGCCAATGCGGGCTTTAGGGTATATCTCGTAGAGAAGAACGCAACTATAGGTGGCAAAATGGCAAGGTGGGACAAGACATTTCCGACTTTGGACTGCTCCTCCTGTATCCTAACTCCTCGAATGGCTGAAGTCGGAGCATATCCAAACATCGAACTCCTTAGTCTAGCAGAGGTCCAGAAGGTGGATGGGTTCGTCGGAAACTTCAAGGTTACTATAACACAGAAGCCCCGATATGTTGACTTGGAGAAGTGTACCTCATGTGGAGACTGCTCAGAAGTCTGTCCTGTTGACATTCCATGCGAGTTCGACGCTAACTTGTGCTACAGAAAAGCAATCTACATACCCTTTGCACAGGCGGTGCCAAGCGCATATGTATTGGACATGGACAACTGTCTTGGCATTGACGCTGTCAAGTGTGGAAAGTGCATTACAGTATGCGAGGCAGAAGCGATCAACTATGATGACGACTTCAAGACACAAGATATCGAGGTTGGGACCATAATCGTTGCTACAGGATTTGAGATTTTTGATGCTACAAAGAAGCCCGAGTATGGATATGGTGACTTCCCAAATGTCGTAAACCTCGTGGAAATAGAGCGAATGCTGAGCTCTGCAGGACCAACGCAAGGGCATATTGTCAAGCCCTCAGACCTGAAAGAGCCGCAGAAGATTGTTTACGTGCAATGCGTGGGCAGTCGCGATGAAAAAACAAACAGATACTGCTCACGAGTCTGTTGCATGACCGCTGTCAAGCAGGCAAGGATGATTAGGGATAAGACAGAAGCACAGGTGTATGTGTTCTATATCGACCTCCGGAGCTTTGGCAAGGGATATGAGGAGTTCTATGAGTCCACAGCACAGGCGGGCGTCACCTTCATCCGGGGTCGTGTAGGAGAGATTATCGAAAACGAAGATCGGACGTTGACTGTTCGAGGTGAGGATACGCTCCTTGGAAAGCCCATCTTCTTCGATGACATCGACCTCGTCGTTCTCTCGACGGGTGTGGTACCGCCAGCATCAACAAAGGACCTTGCTAGAGTCCTGAACCTGAGTTCTTCACCGGATGGATTCCTCTTGGAGGCACATCCTAAGCTACGACCGGTTGATTCGTTCAACGATGGAATATTCGTTGCGGGAATGGCGCAGGGTCCAAAGGATATTCCTGACACAGTGGCACAAGCTAAGGCAGCCGCCTCTGGGGCTATGGCACTCATGGGCAAAGGGAAGATTAGCATCGAGCCCTATTATAGCATAGTAGATGAGGACAAGTGTGCAGGATGCCAGTTATGCATCTCAGTTTGCCCATACAATGCAATCAAGCTCAACGAGCAAGGCGCAGCGGAAGTGAATCCCGCAATATGCAAGGGATGTGGAACTTGCACATCGACCTGTCCAAGTGGTGCGATTAGTTCTCAACACTACACTGATGGCCAGATTGCAGCAATGATCACAGAGTACCTATCACCAACTGAATGAGTAATGAGTGTGGCTTGAAATTCATTATCATTCTCTATGGTTTGCCTATCCCCATCGAATAGAATTGCATTATTATCATTTGATGCTTTTTGGATGTGTTTGGAAACATCACTGCCTGTAAGAGGGCAGATAGTTGATGCAAAGACACAAATCGAAGCTCTGGCTAGTGGTCTAGTATCATATCTATGGGAGGAATTATTCGTTTCCTCAGAAATCAGATTACCGGACGGATTTGAATTCTGCATTGCAGACAATGATAAGGATGTTGAAGATCTTATAGAGTTCAACACAGTGATCCATAACGAACTAATAGCCGCCTTCCTCAAACGCCGAATGGACCACCTTCCAGGATTCAAACGGAACATGAATTTCTTTATTCGCAAATCTGATACTGGTCAAATTATATCAGCAATCAGCGCAATACCAACTGCTTGGGAATATGATGGCATCATTCTCAGGAACCTTGAGCTTGATTGTGTCGGGACACATCAGGACTTCCGCAAGAGAGGATTCATTCGATATCTATACCAGCACTTCGAACATGAGTTGCTTAATGGCAGATATCACATTTCCACCCTTCAAGGGATTCCAGAGTTTTTCCGACAGTTTGGATACGACTTCTCGCTCCCGCTTGGACAATTCAGCAGACTAATCGTGAGAGTAGATCAGATACCTCAAATATGGTCCAAGGAGTCCCCATCTTTCATGGAGCTTGTAGTCAGGGAATCAAAAGAGTCTGACCTTGATGACATCATGCATCTATATGAGGAGCTGGGAAAGCGGCTTCTCTTACGAGCATCAAGAACACAAAAACTATGGCAAATTCAGGAAAGCCTCAGGAAATGGAGGAGTTTTCAGTTTCAAACAAAGGTTATCACAAAGGACAATGGGATAATAGGCTACATGAGATGTATCATCCATGATGCAAATTCCCCGATGGCCAAGGTCTGGGGAAGTCCGGCGATAGATGTCATAGAGAGCAGTATCAAGAGCTACGATGGAGTGATGTCAGCACTCTATCACTTGAAGGAGATTGCACAAGAGAATGGTTGCACTCTCATCCTCCTACCCGTCACGTCTGCAGACCATTTGAGTAGGATTGGTCTGGACCTAGGAGGCCAAATCGAGGTTCAGTGGAAACACCAAATTCGAGTTCCAAATATGAAATATCTTTTGGAAACCATCTCTCCGGCACTTGAGCGTCATCTGGACGGAACCATGTTCGAGGGCATCACTCGAAACCTCAGGATCAATACATACAAGAACTGCTATGTTTTGCACTTCAGGGATGGTAGACTCGCCACCATACAGGAACTTGGTCAACAGCCATGGGGAGATATATCTATTCGAGAACAGGACTTTGTTCGTCTTCTCCTTAGTGGGTGGACCCTTGATGAACTGAGAATGATGAACTGCGACACGATGGTGCCGGGTGAGCTGAAATTGTTTCTGGATACTCTGTTTCCCAAAGGTGAAAGCTTCATCCACTATTATCAATGCTAAATCATCCTATTGAACCTGGTCATCTTCTGGATGATAAAGATGATTTGGACCAAACGTAATCCGCCATATATCAATCAACTATACATAAACAGCAATGAGGTTCGGATTTGAGTGTTGTATATCTTCCCTAGACCTTATCAGTAGGAGCTACGTGTTTTTGTTTGGTAATTGCTGTGTCTGAGAGAGAACTCCAACCGGAATCAACTGCTAGAGTGCCATTCACTGCGATTTTTTGGGACATAGAGAATGTCCATGACGAACCGTCAACCCACACTAAGATGACTAAACAGATTCATGAAAACGGCAATGTTGTCAAGGCATTTGCATTTGCAGACTGGGACTCGAGAAGACATATTGCTGAGAATCTCTATCAGCTTGGGTATGACCTCATCCATGTCCCGGACCCAAAAGATAATGCATCAGACTACAAGATGGCGTCGTATATCCTTGAGCACATGGTTCGTTACCCAGAAACTGAGCAGTATGTGATGATTTCTGGAGATGGAGACTTCAAAATCCTAGCAGGGGCTCTCAGAGAGAGAGGATTTAGGCTCTGGCTCATCAGCAATCCTATAATCACATCATCTGAGCTGACCGATTTGGCGTCTGTATATAGTGATATCCACTCATTCAAGCCTTCAAGATTGCCATGCTCTACTCCTGAAGACTGTGAGAAGCTGATGGGGGATGCCAATGATATGCGGCACATAGCTGCAATTCGACTCCAAGAAGCAATCACAGCAATTCAGGATGCAGGGAACCAACCTGGTATTGGACATGTAAAACATGTGATGATTGCACTAAATCCTACATTTTCTGAGAAGGCGCTAGGCTTCAGGAGCTGGAATGAATTCTTGGACTGGGCAGAGAGTGAGGACTACATCAAGAAAGAGGGAGAACTCCCGAAGACCATATTGACAATACCGGCAACCCTCACACCCGAGAAGATGGAGCTGACCAAGCTTGCAAACGCCGCATTCGATACTCTGTGTCAAGCCGTAGAAGAGAGAGTTGACGAGGGAAAAGAACCGACATTGGAGGAGCTCAGGGATGCTCTTCGCCAAAGGGGAATCGATCATGTTGCACTTGGTTATCCTACGCTCGCAGACTTTGTTCTTGCTGCGGAGAAAAGGGGCTATGTGCGGGTCGTTCAGAACGGCGATGAAACAGCTCCGGTGATTGTGCCGGACCTCACAGCTGAAAGAGTCAGAGCCTGGTTCGAAGAGAATGTCACCAAGTACTTTGGAGAGTCGACCAAGGTTCCCAAGAGGGAGTTCCTTGAGAAGATAGCAGCGCTCCTCCTGAGCACTCGCACTACTCTGAAAAGACTGGAGACATATCTTGAGGACAAGAAAATTCGGTCAGATTACGAAGGAATTCTCAAATCAAGTGACCTCTTGTTCTTGCCGCCTTTCCAAATGTGCATGACACATGTGTTCCTTGGTCAGGGAGTGTCTTGCCGAGAAACTGTTGAGAGAGTGAATGTTGAGCTTGAACCACTTGGATTAGTCCTCAAATGCCCTGAGTGAAAGACCAAGAGATTATATGCGTCATGGATGTAGTTGGGATGTTTGGCGTTTGGAGATGACACACCATGGGACTAAGTGCCTGGGAACGACTTGCAGATGTGCTGAATACGATACCCAATAGCTTCGCAAAAGCGGAAGACGACGCACATATTGCTCTCTTAAAATGGATCTTCACTGAGGAAGAGGCCGATCTCGCGAGCCGAATGAAGCTCAGGGGAGAAACAATTCAGGAGATGGCTGAAAGACTTGAAGAAGAGCCAGTGCATCTTGAACAACTGCTAGAGGGCATGGCTGAAAAAGGACAGATACGCGCTTGGAACTCAAGTACTGGACGCAGGTATGCACTGATGCCATTTGCTGTTGGTATCTATGAAGAGCAGTTGGGCAGAATGGACGAGGAGTTTGCGGCTCTTGCTGAGAATTACTTTATCAAAGGAAAGGGAAAGGGACTGTACGACAATGAGCCTGAAATCTTTAGAGTTATCCCAATTAACAGGGCAATAAGCTCCGAGTTGGAAATCAGGCCATATCAAGTTGCTGAGGACCTGATTGAAGGGGCCAAGTCGTGGGGGATCAGGGAGTGCATCTGTAAGAAACAGCAAGACCTGTTGGGTAACAAATGCAAATATCCGACTTCTGTGTGTATCATCTTTGCCAAAAAGGAGAATGCATTTGATAACAGCAACCTCACAAAGCCTATCACAAAGGATGAGGCGCTGGAAAAACTCCGCGAGGCAGAGGAGGCTGGACTTATACATTGTACAATGAATGTCCAGAGAGACCACAACTACATCTGCAACTGCTGTACATGCTGCTGCAATGTACTGAGAGGAGTCTCACGGTCAAATCAGCCACATGCCTTTGTGAAGTCAGACTACATTATCTCGGTAGACAGTGATCTATGCAGCGGCTGCGAAACCTGTGTGAATCGCTGTCAGTTTGGAGCGCTTTCCGTTCCTGGGGACACTTGTGTGGCAGAAACTGACAAATGCATTGGCTGTGGAGTGTGCACAATTAGCTGCCCAGAGGGAGCTCTCACTCTCGTAGATAGAGAAGGAGAAAGGATTGAGCCACCGGATGGACTTCTGGACTGGATGACCAAGAAAGCAATGTCACGCGGAGTAGATCCTTCAGAGCTACTATGAAATCATAGCATTTTAAGTCCGAGCGAGATAGAAATAGGTGGATAAGCAAATCCAACACATGGATAATCGACCGCAGTAGCTGGTGCCAGATAAAATGGATGCTGATGACCTGCTTCGAAAGCACGGTGGGGCCATAGATAGGCTCTACGACACAGTAGCGCCAGCGGATGTCTTTGATAGACAGTATGGAGCAGAGCTAGCAGCATGGGAATTGAACCTCCAGCGGAACTTCGAAGAAGGTGGTCACGGTGGATGGAAGAGATACAATGGCTTTGTTCATTATACGAGAGATCCCTCGGTGATACTCCTCTCGCCAAGTCCATGGATGTTAGAGGGTGTTTTCATTCACTTCCAAGAAGAAACCTCCATTCCTTCAGAGGGCGCCTATGTTGCGATTTCTGGGCCGAACGTGATTATCCCTCGCCTGCTGGAGCAATCTCAAGCACAGATTAGAGCAGTTAGTGGCCGTGAGATAGAAGTACTCACCCACGACATCCCTAGTTTCGTATCAGCTCCGCCAAGACTGAGGGACCTCACTGGAATGCTCTTTGAGAACGTTGGTATGGCACAGGCCAGCAAGAGAGTCTTCGCTGAGCTCTATATCTCAAGTCCTCCCACATTGGAGTCTATTGGCGGCCTCACTGCTGGAATCCAAGCGCTAGCTTCGAAAGACCAGATAAAGAGGCTGTTTAGGTTTATGAGAGATGTCCTCCCGCCATCAATGAGATCAACTGGCCATCAAAAGAAGAATGTTCGAGGAGTGGCAGTTTATACTCCTAAGATGTGGCGTATGGAGGTCGGGCCAATTGGCAAGTCAAAGATGGAATCATTGTGCATTAAGAGGAAGGACTCTGCAGGATTCAGAGAGGTCTCTGTTGCCGCATTGACTAATCTCTCCACTTCAGCGATGCCAGATGTCCCGCTCGCACTTGCCTCAGAGGACTTCTGGATTGAGAGCGGAAATCCTGCCCAGTATAGGTTGCCAATCATCAAGTCAGCAATCACCTACCAGTTACTCTCTCCTGAGATGAGCAAGCGCAGCATGAACACATCAACAGATTATGTTGAGGAGCGGTTAGAAATAATGAGGAATAGCTTTGGGCTTGGTGAGAAGTCACTTGCTCGAGGGAGAATTCTGGATGCGAACGTGCTGGGAAAGCCACTCAGCGCAATCAGGTTAGCACGAGCAGAGGCGCGAGCAGCGTGGAAGGGAAAGATTACTCATAGGGATGTGAAGAGGGCGTGGGATAGGGTCCTTGAGCCTGCCCTTAAAGAATTCATAGAGGTTGCTGAGATAAAAGAGCAGGCTGAAACTAGGTGGGGAACTGAAACCAGAATGGACAAGTACAATACCAAGATTATTGGAGCGCTGCAGCAGTTGGACACTGGTAAGAGAGGCAGTCCCGGTCCAACCCTTGAGGAGATTGCTCTTCAAGCAGGGGTGGAAACCTATGAAGCTGCCCAGACTCTTAACCAGATGAAAGAAGATGGTGTGGTATATGAGCCAAGACTTGGGCACTATAGACTTGTCTAATGCTATTTGAGCGCCTTCTGAAAGTCTTCTGGCTCGCTACCTTCATCTATTAGTTCGATTTCCTGAACACCAACACGCTCCGCATCGTACTGGCGTGTGAGTATCGTCGCATCAAACCTCTCGCGTGCACTCGCATCCTTCCCACGCCAGACGAAGATGTTGTCCCATGTATCAAGAAGGAAGACATCGTCACTCTTGAGAGAAGAGCGCTCTAGTGGCACCTCGGCGAAATACGTGTCATTACCATCACGATGGACCCGCCAGAGCTTGTACTCGTGAGTTTCAAGACGGACTTTCTTCAGGATGCTTGCTGTATCTTCATCAGTGAGACGAAAGTTGGGAAAGAGCGCCTTGAATTCGGGCGGTTCCTGTCCACCATCAATATGGTCTATATCTGCGTGTCCCTTTCGTGCCGTATCCTTAAACACGGCCTCTGCGGCGGCGAGAAACTTCTCATCAACAGAGCTGTTTGGTCCAGTCCAGATGTAGATCTTCAGACCTCCATCGACTAGATAGCAGTCACCCTTACCAAATGCGCCAGGATCA
>CAYPUO010000100.1:0-8040 GCA_964413775.1 uncultured archaeon | reverse complement strand
CTTCCTTTTGCCTTGTAATATCCTCAACCACACCGTCTAGGTGAGCGAGATGTCCGAGTTCATCCCAGATCGCCACACCCTTCTCTCGTACCCACCTCGTCCCGCCATCCTGGTGTTTCACTCGATACGTCAGAATGAAGGGCTCTCTGTTCTTGACAGCCCTCTCGACCTTATTCCTGACCTGCTCCCTGTCTTCAGGGAGTATCAGGTCTTCATACGAAAGACTCCTGTTTTCAACAATCTCCGAAGCAGGATAGCCCACGATCTCCTCTATTGCATCGCTGAGATACAGCATAGTCCACTGTTCATCCATTTTGCATCTATAGACAGCATGAGGCAGGTTTGAAACCAGGGTCCTGAACTTCACTTCGCTCTGCTTTAGTGCTTGTTCCGCCTCAATCCTCTTTCTAGTCTCCTCTGCTTGTTTGAGCGCGCGGTCAACAGCGGGACCCAGTGTGGCGAGGTGCTGCTTCAATACATAGTCATGCGCGCCCATCCTCATCAGCTCGACCGCTGCCTCATCACCGATAGTCCCTGACACTATTATGAATGGCTGTACCGAGCCGGTCTCCTTCCATACCTCAAGGGCCTCCAGGCCTGAGAAACCGGGTATATTGTAGTCTGAGAGTATCAGGTCAAACAGTGTTGAACCAATAGATGCAGACATGGCCTCCCTAGACGCGACCCGTATATGGTCTATGTCATACCCTGCTCGCTGAAGCTCAAGAGTGATGAGTTCAGTGTCATCCTCTGAGTCCTCAACAATGAGGACACGCAGGTGCGCCATGTCTCCCCCCCCTCAGAGGCCAGGAGGTGCTTCATTCAAGACCAACCAATAGAGGCCGAGCTGTCTTACGCATTCCCTAAACTGGTCGAAGTCAACGGGTTTTCGGATGTAGCTATTGACTCCCAGGTCATAGCTCGCCTTGATGTCCTCATCTTCATCGGAAGAAGTGAGTATGACGACGGGGAGCCTGCATGTCCGAGGGTCTGACCTCAGTCGTTTCAGGACTTCAAGGCCCCCAACCTTTGGCAACTTGAGGTCAAGCAGGACAAGATGAGGAAGTGAACTCTGAGACTCGTCAAATAGGAACTGCAGTGCCTCTTCTCCATCCCATACTTGTTTGATTTCATTGACGAGACGATTTTCCCGTAACGCCATTATTGCCAGTTCGGCGTCATCGGGGTCGTCCTCTACCAATAGGATTAGCTTGTTATTTTGGGGCATCACTTTTTCCACCAACCTTCAACGTAAAGAAGAACGTGGCACCCTTCTCTGGCGAGCTCTCAGCCCAGACACTACCACCATGACGGTGGATTATCCGTTGGACTGTTGCTAGGCCGATTCCGATCCCTTCAAACTCCTTTGCTGAGTGGAGCCTCTGAAATGGAGCAAACAACTTGTCCGAGTATTTCATGTCGAAACCGCTGCCATTGTCCCTGACAAAGAAGACTCTGCCCTTATCGGTGGACATGCTTGACACCTCAATATCAGCTGTCTCTCTCATCCTTGTGAATTTCCACGCATTAGCTAGCAGGTTTGCCAGGGCTATCCTAATCAGCCCTGCGTCTGCATATGCGATCAAGTCCTCGGCAACAGTGAGATTCACATGCCGCTGTGGCTCCCTTTCTGCAATCTCTTTCATAATCTCCTTAGCAATCTGGCCCAGATTTACATCTGCGGGGCTCAGTGCACGTCGTGTGATCCTTGACAACTTCAGCAAGTCGTCAATCAGACTGCCCATTCGAATTGCACCTGCCCGCATCCGGTCCAGATAGTGCCGGCCATTGTCATCCAGTCTGTCAAAGTACTGCTCAAGTAGCGCTCTGCTAAAACCATCAATTGAGCGAAGCGGAGCACGCAGGTCATGAGAGACTGAATATGCAAATGACTCGTGCTCAGCGTTTGTCCTGCCCAACTCGTGTGTCTTCTCTTCCACTCGCTGCTCCAGTTGCTCGTTCAGGGACCGAAGCTCCTGCTCAGTCTCTTTTTGCTTCGTTATGTCAAAGAAGATCGCGGTCAGGGTATCCGGGCCTCTCGGGAACAGCTCGACCATGTACCATGCCTTGAGTGAGTATGAGTACTGCTCAATGGTCACAGGCTTCGCTGCCCGAACCACCTCGTCGTAGAAACCAATCCAGTCAAACGGGTCATTCCTAATCTCGGGTAGCAGCTCCGTAATGTTGCGTCCTGCTGCAGTCCCGACCGGTATGCCTGTAATCCTCTCAAAGGAAGGATTGACTTCGGTGAACTCAAGGTCCACTGCCTTCCCACTCTCATCCCTTATTATCCTGTGATAAGCGAGGCCACTGGGCATACTGTGAAGAAGTTCATTGTACAGGAGGAAACAGGGCATCCTGCAGTCAACAACTTTGCACGCGTCCCCCAGTACGCGATGAGGGCTCCCCTTGCCTGCCTGCTCGGTGTCTTCTCGTCCTGATGCATGTGCTCCATCAACACATGACTCGCAGGTGGCAAGCGTGCATGTGTCCCCTCCAGTACTCATCTCACAAAAAGAACCAGAGGAGCTGCCAAGCAGTTCCTGGGAGATTGCGTGACACAGCTGAGCGGTAACCGTAGCGTTGTCGCAGTCCAGGGTTTCTTTCAGGACTCGGTCCACTGCCCGGATAACACGACTACTAATCCTTGCGTCTTCCGTGCTAGTAGCTTCGCTTCCTAATGGTCCCGCCAAGTTATTGTCATCACGCACTCATATACAGACTGTGTAGGTGCCGGAAACAGCCCCCACACAGTCAGTCTATTTCTCGCTGAACACTAAAAAGGATATCTTGGCTACATATCCTAATACGGGCGAGCCGGTATCATGCTATTTAGAAATATAATCTGTCCCGTCTGTGCCTTCTGCACTAGCAAGACTAGTCTATGGTTGCTGTCACCATTGGCTGTCTGAGGGAGGATGTTGCCACGATAGCACTGTCTTCTTCTTCTGCCTGCTGCTACTTACGCACAGCCATATGCATCCAACAGTCACACCTGTCTACTGCAGCTGTCGTGCAGGCCGAGAGTTTGGCATCTAGTACCATCAGAATGCCTACGATTGACTGGGCCTCCTGAGTTCTGTTAGCTGCCAATCAAGCAAGTTACCAGGACTAAGAAGACGGTCGCAGGCGAGTAAGAAACGAGGGCAGTTACTCAGTTTACAAAGGATCACAGAGTGGCAGCACGTCAGGCACGGACTCCAGCGGATTCTACATAGTACCTGCGGAACGGGAAATGGGCAAAACCATACAGAGATGGCCTATCCGCTCAGGGACTAAGACAGGTTTGAGAGCAAGGTGGTTTTAGAATATATCAGCAAAAGACCGCGACCGGATGCTTTTGTAGGTCGCTCGAGTCTTTTCGGCCTCCTCCTTGCGCCCCATATCCTCAAGCAGACGAATCAGGTCTTCCCATGCATCGAAGTGTTCTCGCTTTAGCTCAATAGACTTCCTGTAGGATTTCTCAGCTTCATCGAGCCTTCCTAGTGCATGCAGGGCAGCTCCGTGAGTGTGCCATCCATGATGGTCGGCATCTGGGAGTGCT
Organism: uncultured archaeon; assembly: GCA_964413775.1. GTDB lineage: Archaea > Asgardarchaeota > Thorarchaeia > Thorarchaeales > Thorarchaeaceae > MP5-2226. The sequence goes on along the minus strand of CAYPUO010000100.1, from coordinate 4,496 downwards.
ATTGCCTTCTCGGAGTGCTGTAGGGCATGCTCATAGTCGCCAGCCAGATACTCTGTGAAAGCCAAGTTGTTGATGTATCCAGACTTCTTCGGGTCCTCTTTCATAAGCTTCTCGAAGATATTAATAGCTTCTGAGTACCTGCCTACTCCGGCAAGCGTGGTTCCGTAATCATTAAGGCGGTCAACATTTCCCGGCTCTAGAAGGGTCATGTGATGCATGACCTCGAGAAGGGCACCATTCGCATCCACCTTCTGAAAACTCCGAAGAATATCGTACCAACTGTCGAAGGTCTTGGGCTCACGCTCGGTTCCCTTGCGGAATGCATCTAGGATGAGTTCTTTGAGTTCTTCAATCAATAGTGTGTCCCGGTTTCTCCGAAGCCACGAATGGAGATCAGAGCTTCCTAGAAGGTCTGCAATTACTTGGTCCAGGTAGTGCTCCCTCAGTACACCGATAGCAAGATGACCTTTCAGTGATTGCTTGTTCTCACTGAGGCATGTCAACATTCTGATGACATGGCGATACTGTGTTGGATTGTTGGCGCTCGTGGCAAGTTCCAGTGCTAGTGAGAGGCAATCTGAAGCAGTTGTGTTCGTGATGGGCTCTGAACACCCGACAGTCTCAATGAACTTGAGTATCCCTTCAGACACATCTGTGGAGATGCCGGGGTGGAAAGTGCGGAGTATCCTCTGTCGGATTACCCAGCTGTATTCTTCCCCTCTCGGAAACAGCCAGACCGCACTTAGGATGTCAAGAAGAATACTTCTTGATAGCATAGTATCAGTTAGTCCAAACGCAGTCACGGTATTTCCGATATGATCCAAATCAGGAGCAAGCCATCTTGGGTGCCTCCTTTCCATGAGAGAGCGGCCGCCGAGGACTCGAGTAATACCATCGACAAGATCGCGCTTCATATCAGCGGACCCATTATTGCCGTCGACTCCAGATGCCTCCACCTGTGAATCACCTGATGCATCCGGACGACCCAGCAGAGCTGTTTCAACTGACTTGAACTCCCTCTCTGATACATATCTGCTCACGTGGAGGCCAGCAAGTAATTCAAAGCCCTGTTGGGTATTCCATATCTCAAGCAAATCGATTTCCTCACCTTCGGAGAGGGCCTGATGTGACTCCAGTAGACTATCAACTGCAATCTTGAACTCAACGCTTCTCTTCTTGAGACCTAGCCTTGACAACTCCTGATGGTCGGCATCGAACTTCTCGAAGTCATAGAAGAGCGTCGAGGTTTTGCTCTTCAGGTCTGCCTCAGTGACTTCATACAGAAACCGCTTGAGATCGCGCTCGAACGTTTCCACCGACTGCAGGTCGACAGAGTCAACAAGCTGGGAAAGGATATCGGCAGATAGGCCTGCGAGATGCCCCAAGTGGAATATGCGAAGAAACAGGACGTTCCGTTCAAACCACGAGTGGGAGTGCTGCCGGATGGCCTCAACTAACACCTTGAGCGCAGGCTCTAGCCCGTCGCTGTCACATAGGTCATTGAACTTCAGGTATGCATTCTCGGTGTCATGAGAAGCAATGATGTCTTGTAGATCGTGAGGGAATTTGTTATTCATGCCTTTATCCTCCTAGTATGTATGGAACTGCTTGTTCGTGTGTTAGCTTGTCACAAGGATTATCCTTTTCTTCCTCCCAGATGTATCTCTGCTGAGGGAGCTCAGAGTGCCCCCCAAGGTGGTAGCATTGACTAAGCACATTAACATGGACTATGCCTGTAAGAACTGCGGTGAGAAGTTCTTGCCAATTGATATCTGGAGGATGTGTCCCAAGTGCGGCACTGATGCTGAGGGAGTCTTCGCCTTGCCGCTGGAGGTGTATTCTGCCGGTAAGTACCATAGAGAGACGCACTGGGGAGCAGGAAGCCACATGCCTACTGCCTGGATGACCATGTCCTATGGTGACAGTGTCGCTCCTTGGGGTTTCAAGCTCTTTGACTATCTCTATTTCAGGCTGCGAGCAGGGCAGGAACCCAGCCTGAAGGAGTACCTGGGAATGCGCGAGTTTCCTAACGGACACATGGGGGACTACTATCGAGCACTCTTTCAGTCCTTCTATGACATCTTCCTCCTGTTTGAGAAGCCTCTTCAATGAGCAGGGACTCAATTTTCAGCCTCCAAGCCTCTGGCATCGACGATGGAGCGGATGAGAGGATCCTCCATGAGGATGTCTACATTTCTGATATTACGATAGATCACTGCTGCATTGTCAAGGACTTCAAGGGCCTTGGCAATGAACTTGATCCTACTTGAAATGGCCTGCAGGACTTCATTGTCCTCTATCATTCTTGGATTCTTTGCAACCTCACTGATGATATTCCATGGCATATCGGTATCCCGTATGTACTGAACGATTCGTTCATGGATAACAGGATGGAATAGGATGGTATCAATGAAATAGCAGTCACTCACCCTGAATGAGAGAGAATGAGAAATCTGCTCAGTGATGTCATTCATCCGTAGCGATATCGCATCTTGGATTGCTTCGTCATCCAGTATGAACTGCCAGTTTCTAAACTGACGAAGCGTAGACAGTATCAGTGTGCTCTCCTTGACCTCTTTGACCACATCGTCCAATCGAGAGAGGACTGCACCCTTGACTATCTCATTGGTGACAAGCCTAGAAAATCCTATCCGACCCATGGTTTCAGTAAGCCTTGAGGTGCTGAGAAGAAGTTGTTTCACAGCCTCGACTATTATCTCTTGGGAAATGAGATATTCATTCTTGGTAACAGCCATAACTCCGATATGGTCGAATGAATGGAGGTTATCAGCTATCGCAGCAACGACATCCTCATTTCTCACCCATTCCTCATTTCGACAAACATCAGTAACTATGCCTCCTTTCGACTCAGCATCTTTGATGGCCTGGACCATATCAGGGATACGTGCCCTCGCTAGCTTGACCATCCTAGTACTTCCAAACTTTGAGATGATATTCTGAAACCGATAGTCCCAAGGCACCTGCGTTTGCTTCAGAGTACTCACAAACACATCCTCGAACTCCCTCCTCTTTTCGGGATGACTTTCTAGAAATCCGGAGCAGAACAGAGGATAGGCAATCTGAAACGAAAACTCAGAGTCAGATGCCTGTACCATCTGCGCGAGCCTGAGGTCAAGTCTCGGATTCTTACCTATGCCCTTATCTAGTACAGCAGAAAGAACCTCCCGTTGCTCAATGTTATCCATCAGCCAATCAACCAGGCCCTCATCCTGCAGCATTATCGGATGGAATGCCTCATGAAACACCCAGAAGTAGTCTTTGGTGTTTTCTAGTTGTGCAAGGAAGTTCCCTGTGGAATCTTGTATTGCCTGCAGAATAGGTGGCTTGTTCTGCAGAGAGTAGAGTTCCTTCATTACATCGCGAAAGGTGTTAGGATTCCTTATGCGTTTGGCAATCGCTTCCTGTATAGCATTCTCCGAGTTCAAGACGGGAATGTCTCGTATCTCCTTAATTATATCCGATGGACGTGAACCCTCTTCAATAAGCTTCACGAAGTCGTCAAGTCGACTCTTCAAGGCCTGTAGTATAGGATCGTGTGTGAAGAACAAGTGCTTGTAGTGCTGCCAGCCGAGACTTTGGAGTGTTCGGTGCAACGAACTACTGTGTTTGATGTGATATGCAATGGCATTCAAAACGTCTTCATCCATCACGGCTCGCCATCGCTCATCGTATTTTGTAAATCTGGCCAAGTGTTCAAGCAAATCGAAGGGGTTATCCGACTTCTTTATGTATGAGACAATTCCGTCACGAATAGCCTTGTTCTTCGCCAGGCTACTTGACTTGAAGATTTCATTCAGGACATCTCCGGGATGCTTCGATTGAAAGAGCCTCGACACGAAAGCATTCTCAATGTCAGGGTCTTGGATAAGAGACCTGAGATCATCTGAAAGCTTGACCTCTTTCGCGTTCTTGATAGCATCCAGAAGATCATGAGAGCGGCTTCGGATTGCATTCTCAATATCATCACTTTGAATGAGATAGTCAGCCTTCTCAATCTCAGAGAGGAGTCTGAGAAGGTCAGAACTCCTTCGGATTGCTTCCGCAATGGCTACTTGGATTGATGTTCGTTCACAGAAAGAAGTCTTCTCAATAGCCCGTGAAAGGAAGTGATGTGGCTCATCAGATGTCGCAATATATCCAGCAATAGCTTCTTCAACCTCAGCATTATCTCGCAACTCGGGGATATTCTCAAGCATTGCGACGACATCAAAAGAGAAGTGAATAGCGGAAAAAGACTGATCCCGCTCTAGAATAGCGGACTCCTTGATGGCCTTGATAACATCACCGAGTCTGTAGTCGATGGCGTTCTGAATAGCAGGGCTTGATAGCAGCACTGGTGAGTAGCTTGCGGAGCTAATGAGGTGAATTGGATCGGTTGCTGCAAGGATGGTTCGTGCAATAGCTTCCTGACAGTTTGGGTCCTTCGCCAACTCCTCGGTACCGGTGGCCAGCCCAATATAGGAGGAGGAGTCGTG
>CAYPUO010000099.1:2137-8045 GCA_964413775.1 uncultured archaeon | reverse complement strand
CTGCTAAATCCTATGTTCTTGAGCCCGAACGTAATCTCCTTCTCGACCGTATCAAGGAACAGCTGATGATCTGGATTCTGCCAAACCAGACCCACAACTCGAGCGATTTCAGCAACAGACATGTGTTTTGTGTCGCGCTTTTTTAGGAAGACACTGCCCTTTTGCGGCCGAAGCAGGCCATTCATGTGCTTGACAAGAGTTGTCTTGCCCGCGCCATTAGCACCTACAATGGCTACACGCTCTCCTGAATCAATCTGCAATGAAACTCCAGCCAGCGCTCTATAGATGCCGTCGTAGGCATAATGAACATCGCTAATCATGATCATTTTAATGTCATTCCTTGGATGATTCTGGCAAGCTCCTCCCCAGACAACGGGACATCACTAAGGCTGATGCCTCTGCTCCTAAGGAGTTTGTATACCTCGGTTGCCTTCGGTAGTCCAATACCGACTGTTTCACAGATGGCTGAGGTGAGTACCTCTCGTGGGGGCCCATCTGCAACAATGGAACCCTTATCCATCACAAGGACCCGGGATACATCCCGTGAAACCAGGTCAAGTCTGTGTTCTACTAGGAGAATGGTCATGCCCTTGCGGTTCAGTTCTGTTAGAACTCCTAGCAGTTTTTCGGCGCTTTTTGGGTCAAGGTTCGATGTAGGTTCATCTGCCACAAGAATCTTGGGCTGTAGGGACAACGTCGCAGCCATTGCGACCATCTGTTGTTGTCCGCCCGACATCTCATGTGGATGCTTTTCTCTAAGATTCTCAAGTCCAAGTGATTCGATTAAATCTTCAACTCGTTCTCGAATTACCGACGATGGAACTCCTAGGTTTTCAGGTCCAAATGCAATTTCCTTCGCAACATTGAGAGTAACAAGCTGGTTTGCAGGATTCTGGAACATTAACCCAGCAATAGGAGCTAATTCAGCGACTCGCGAAGTACGGGTGTCCTTCCCGTCGACATAGACATGACCCGCTATATAGCCCCTATGAAACTGAGGAACCAGACCATTGATTGCTCTGCATAGTGTAGTTTTTCCACAGCCCGAAGGACCTGTGACCAAGATGTACTCGCCGGGTTCAATGCTCAAATTGATTTTTCGAAGCGCTAACGAGTCTGAACCTAGGTACTTGAAACTGAAATCCGCAAATTCAATAAGCGCTGCTAAACTCATCACCCTCCACTCTCAACACCAAGGTCTCGTTTTGCATCGAGTGCCTTTCTAATAAGCTCAACTGACTGCACTAGTGCTTCTTTCCGGTTTCTTGTGCCATTTGCACCCGCGGCGTTGGAGTGACCGCCTCCTTTACCGTTGATTAGCTCCCCGAGAGGCTCCATGACATCAGTCCCAAGATTGATGCCTGTATCTCGAGAGAACTCATTGGTACTCCTAGCACTAATTCGTACAACATTCTTAGATGGCTTGCCTCCCACTATCGCAACATCGGCGCCCATGTCGATAAGACCGCGACATGCACTTGCCTCATACGCTCCGATTCGGGTAGTAACAACGAGCCACTTGTCGATGGTATGCAGTTCCAACCTTGATGATGCCTTTAGTCGAGCAATTCGTTCAGATCTATCCGGTTTGGTAATCAATGCCTCGATGCACTTGCCATAATCTGCGTCCGAATCTATTAGGGATACTGCCTTTCTCAGCGTACCAGGACCGGTATAGAAGAACCTACGAGTATCAAATAACATACCAGTTAGCAAGAGATTAGCAATGAGAGAGTCAATTGTGAAACCCAATTCATTGAACATTGAGACAAGCATCTCGCAGGTAGAAGATGCTTCGCTGTTAATGATAGAATAGCTGGCGAAGTCAGATAGATTCGGGTTCGGTTCATGATGGTCAATAACAAATACCTTAGAAGGGTCAGTAGCGTGCTTCTCAAGAGCAGGGCCAAGCTGAAGGGGAGTGTTTGTATCCAAGACGACCACGAAATCAAAATCAGCATTAACACTCTCTACAATACTAGCTTCAGGAACAAAAGTGTGTAAGACCTGAGAGGAAAGCTTACTTACATCATCGCACGCCAGAGTTGTCCGTCCCAATGGATTGATGAGGGTATACAAACGGGAAAAGGCGACCATTGAGCATGCCGCATCCGGATCAGCATTCTGATGCCCAAGGACTAGTATGTTATTCACGCGGGACAGTACATCTTGGTAATTCAATCTCCTTTCAACTCCAGTAACCTCTTCTCAAACCAATCATACCCATGCTGTGATGCTCTTTCAATGACGCCTTCTAGCACATGCCCTGAATCATATTTCTGGGTAACCTCGATTTCAATAGACAGGTCCAGTTGCTGCTCGAATTCAAGGATACAAGTGACTGTCATGTCCTCGATGCTCTTACTCGGAATTTCATGTAGGATAAAACGGGTTATCTCCTGCTCACAGTCTTCAGCCAGAGTATCTATTTGCTCTTCGTCAAGACGCGGAAGACCGATATCAACTACATGTGGCATTTCTCTCACTATAGTTGTGGGTTAAGCTTTCCAAGTTCTATCTGGAAAGCATTGTAAGACACTTTGTACTTGGCTTCCAACTTGGCATAGCTCTGCTTCCTCGAAGACAGGAAAGACGTAAGACTCTCACGCCGGTCTTCCATCTCAGACAGAAGCTGGGTTCTGTCCACTTGAAACATAACAGTTCCAACAGCTTTGTAGGTGACTCCCTCAGTTGGGTATTTCTTGAGCTCCTCCAAGGTCGCCTCTAGCTCAGAGAGCTCCTGTTGTATCACTGCAATATTAGTACCAAGGGCCTGTATCTGTTGGCCCAAGTTCTGCAGTTCTGCGTATTTATTCTCCAGCTCCGGAGATGTCTTCTTCGCCATTGTTCTATCAACCTGAATGAATTTGCGGTGTGTTCACTAGGCGCCACTAGGCTATGACTTAAGGATTTTTGTTTAACAACCAAGCATGGTCTTCGTGATGATGGGGGTCATTTATGTTGGCTTTCCTGAACTGAGGCAACCGCACGGAGGCTTCCAGAAATCCAAGACAAGAACGAATTCATTGAGGCGCGAAGGGCAGTCAAATCACCTGCCTGTATTTCAAGGATAATGCTGGAGCCAGACTTGGAAACGATGACACTCGCCCGGTCAGATGGGACAGATTCCGTTTCAGGTGTAAGGGCTCTATAGAGAATATCTGCAATGTTTTCTGAAGGGACCTCAATTTCAAGTGCTGCATGTCCAGCTAGTCTCTTCGCCGTATTCATTGGAATTGCTCTACACCCCTGTCATTCGAACTCTTGGTCCAATCTCCTTTCCGTCCTGTGCATGGAATGTACTCCACATGACCTTTTCGCCAGTGTTCCAAAAGACCATTATGGCATCTGACGAACCGCCGCCTGCCACATCATCTTGGCTAGACAGAGTTCTGAGCTCAATGCCCAGAAATTTGGCGAATGCCTTTGCTAACATCTGTACAGACTCATTGCTATTATGCATAGTCGCTACTGCAATCAATCGGTTCACATGTAACCTACTTGTTGGGTCGACTTCTCGCCGCAGCAGTCCGCTCTCTATCTTCAGTTCATACAAGATGTTTCCTGAAGGCAATACGACTTGTAGGGTCCTAGGATTTCCCCTGAAACTTGAAACAACAAATGCACATGTTGCCCCTAGCTGTCTAATCCGGGATACAAGCTCTAGAAGACTCATGCTACCCCGGTTAAAGCGATGGCTACCTGGAATAACAGAATGAATGTCCTTGATGAATGTCCTCACTCGGTTTGTTGTTCTTCTAGATGTAGTTATAAGAATGGAAGACACTGTTTTTCGCTCAGCCTAGTCCTCATCATCAGAGACGAGGTCTTCACCGGGTTCGACATCCTCAGTTTCCGCTTCGTGCTCGATATTAGGTAGAAACTCGAGTTGTTCGAGGACCTCTTCTACTTCCTCAGTATCTCTGAGAGCCAAGAAGTCTCCAGCAACACGCTGAGATATAGCTCGCCTTGCTGCCTTTCCTGCGTCTGTGTAAGGAGTATAGGCGCCGCCCGCAAAAAGGAGACCGCATTTGCTGCATGTCCAGAGACCTGCAGCCTTTCGCTTCAGCGACCTTGTTGCACAGGCAGGGCATCTGTTGGGTTCATTCCGCTTCTTTTCAATATCCAGTACCCTACGACGGAGCTTTGCACCATACCTTGCTCCGAAACGGCCTGTACTTCCAACTTTTTTTGTTCGTGGCATTGTTTTGGTCGCCTACTGATTATTTGTGACTCATTATTATAGCAGCCGAAGCGTACTAGCAGAGTCTACAAGTCGCCATTCTATTCCGCTTATTAGCATTATGTTCCGTCTGCATAGAAAGGAGAAGGCGGGAGTTCCCGCCTAAACACTCAATCTACTCTGCAGATTTGACTGCCTCTTTTATTTTGGCCAAGATGTCTTTGGACTTCTCAATGGCAATTCCCATAGACCTGTCAACCTCGTCCAATGATATTGGACCCACACCGCCACCCTTCTGCATTGCAGTCATCTGCTCATTTTCATCAACTGCGATGGTCAGTCGTGTGTCTTGCACCATCTCCTCCTTAAGGATTGGGTCAACAATAAGGTGGTTGCCAATCTTCGCTAAGGTTACTTCTGTGGCCATATTAACCAATGGTATTGGTAGCTGGTTCCCAGTTTCTACTAGCTTTTTGTCCTCGTATTTCATCTCGGGAAATCTTGTAGTTGCAAGAGCTGCATTTACTGCAATCGATGAGGCATCAATCAGGTTACCATCATATTCTAGGGGATAGACATCTGCGAAAATCGAATAGATGTGCTTTCCCTCGAGAATACACAGCTTCTTCGTATCGACTGCTTCAGATTCTCGGACGCCCCTATCTACAACACGAGCCAGTTCAATTGCATCCTCACGCGGAGGACCGAGGTCAAATAATGGCGATGCCATCGGGGACATCTCAGCTGTAACCATCACAAAGCCTTCATCAGGAGAGTCAGGGAACGGTTCACCAACCAGGACTTTAACACCTGCAACAACACTTGTGTTGCCAAGTCTGACAAGAGCAGAGCCTTCTGCCTTCGCAGGCACAACACCAACCTCTATCTCTAAAGGCCGAATCTCATCGAGACCTCTGCCATCAATTCGTTCGCCCCTATTTAGGAGGTCACGTATATACTCTCGGTCAATATGACTGATAACTTCAGAACTCCAGTCACCCATTCTTACTCATCTCCTGGGATTTCGGCTTCGCCGAGGTCGTGTTCAAGATCATCATCATAGTCATCATCCTCTTCGTCCTCATCTTCTTCCTCATCTTCCACAACACTGCGGACATAGGCTTTTTTGAGTGCGTCCTTCTGGATCTCGTGCAGGTATTTGCACGCTCTGATTCCCATCGGGAGTGCTTCCATGAGTTCCTCACGAGTGAAAGAGCCGTCTTGCTGTAGCAGTACTATCTCTTCTGTCTGGGGGATAATTGCCATAGGAACATCACCCTGTCCATACTTGTCTTCCTCATCACCAAGGTCTACAATTAGGTGACCGTCTGCTTTACCCACAGCAACTGCAGGTACAAGGGTTCTCATTGGAATGCCTGCATCTGCTAATGCCAATGAAGCCGCATTGATTGCAGCACAACGAGTCCCTCCATCAGCCTGAATGACTGTAACAAATACGTCAATGACAGCCTTCGGGAACTCCTCTAGAAAGATCACTGGACTGAGTGCATTCGCTATCACCATTGAGATTTCCTTCTCCCTTCGGGAGGGAGCTGGCCTTTTCCTATCAGGCACTGAAAAAGTGGTCATGCGGTAGACCACCCGCAAATATGCTCTATCATTCAATGTCAAGTGCCGTGGATGTAGTTCACGGGGACCATAGACTGCGGCAATTATGTAGGTCTTTCCTTGCCTTATTGACGCCGAGCCATCGGCCTGTTTTAA
>CAYPUO010000099.1:0-2127 GCA_964413775.1 uncultured archaeon | reverse complement strand
GGTCTACACTCATCAAATCTCCTTCCATCAATTCGTAGACCCTCTGGACTAATGAGAAAGTCTGGCTTTTTCTCTGGACTCATTCTTTGTTCACTTCCTTTTGTTCGCTCTCGACTTCATCTTTTTCCTCTGGTTCTGCTTCATCCGTTTCGGTTTCTTCTGGTTTTGCCTCAGGTTCACTAGGTTCTACCAAATCATCACTCTCAGAAACATCCGAATCGGACACCACCTCTGATTCGATTTCTTCCTCGGACTCAACCTCATCCTCGAACGAGTCATTGTCTTCATGCTCTTTCATTGATTCGTCTTCGTCCGGTTCCGACCTGTTCGTAGACGCTAGTTCGGTCCTCAGCATTTCATGGACCCGGTCAGTTAGTCTGGAGGTGTGAGCTTCGGCTTCAATCATTCTAAAGGCTCTTACTGCAAGCTGTTGCATGTCTACGTCACGGGCACGAATCCAGATGACACCATTCTGCCCTACGAATGTTTGAATTCGCAGAATGTCCTTTATCATGTTAATCATTGACCCCCTACGACCAATTACCCGGGGTATCTTTGCTGGACTGACCTTAACGAGCATTCCACCCTCAAGCTTCCTTAAGCCTCGCCCTTTCATTGACAAGAAGGGTCCTGTGTTACGGTCGAAAGCTGTTACTTCCGCCGCTACAACATCTCCAATATCCATATAATGAGAGATGTCATCATCATAAGGGCGACGTAGTGCATTGTTTGCGTGGAGTGAGGCCTGGTACGGACCACCTATATCTAATTTCCAATTATTACCAGCAACCATTGTTATGGTGCCAACAACAAGGTCTCCTTCACGTGGTATGTAAACACCTTGAAGGGGAACCACTTTCACGGTATTCCCTCTGAGTTCTGCCAGACCTACAACGGCGGAATAGACTTTCTCCTCCTTTTGGTAGGTTCCAAGTGAGGATCTGTACCTGCCGTCTGCAAGCAGTTGACCAGGAATAACGATTTCTCTTTTTGAAAAGAATACTGCCAATTTCTCCTTTCCCTCAGTTTTGCTTTCATTGATTATTTCTTGTATCGTGATTTGCCTATAATGGCCCTGTTTATTGTCTTACAGTATCAAGTCTGATTTGACCTTTGGTCAGCTTGTTTAACTCATCGTAGAGATCCTGTCGCTTTGAAGCGGGGATTTCTACAAGACCAGTCCATGACCCATCCTGTTCCCAAGTATCAGTCTTAATCACACCAGCTGTAGCGACCATGTTGTAACCCTTCCCAGCGAATGATGCTGGGATTGTGACTTTGATTTTCACACTCTCAAAGGATATGGGAATCACTACTCTCAGTGCCTTAACAATTGTGGGAACTTGTTCGTCCACGTTGATGAACGGGTCGACTCTAACTTTGGCTTCGCCCATAGCTTGTCGAATTCGTTCAGGCGGATGTGGATGCCCTGTCTGTGGATTCATGGCTCTCTTAGATATGTCGTTGATTATTGCCTCAGTCTTCTCTGCAACCATCTGCATCCTCTGCTCATGAGTCAGTTTGAATTCTCCATGTTTGATGATTTCAGGAGCAATATCAAACACATCTGAGGAACCAAAAGTGTCTTGAACAAGCATCTCTGCTGCGTGCTCACCACGTCGTGCATCCTCGTAGATTGTGTAGCTGGTCAGGACATCCTGCAGGGGTATGTCTTCACCTCTCCGGTATCTAAATGCCAGATCAGGATTAACAAATAGCTCAAACCTTAGGTGCCCCTTCTGAATTCCAACAACAACTGCATCAAGTTCGAGCCATTTCTCGCCAGTCTTTCTCCCTGAGCCGCGGCCACCACCGCCACCACCAGTCATCTTCAGAATCACTCCTTGGTTATCTTCGGTGAGTCATCTTCCTTGAGGTAGTTTTCGACCTCAGCATAGGACAGCTTGTAGAACTTCCGAGTCTTCACCGCGATTTGTGCAATCTCAACGTTTTCCTTCTCCAAGAGAGTATCTGTTACTTGTCTGAGCGCTCCAAGTGCCAACTTGATTGCTGCAGGCATCTTCAAGTTGCGCTTGTAGTTCTCCTCTAAGTACTCTCCTGCTTCAGTGCTTCCTCTACCAATCACTGCCGCCAGATAGCCCCAGTGATAACCCACAGGATCAGTCA
>CAYPUO010000098.1:0-8047 GCA_964413775.1 uncultured archaeon | reverse complement strand
CTGTCGGCAGCCCTCCAATTCCCTGTGATGTTTCTGTAGAGATAAGCGCGGAATCATGAATGAGATCAATTCTAATCCCAGCTTGCGAAGTTGTGCTATCCAATTTCATTCCTAGATTACTTAGACTTGCAATTATAGCACTACGTATCTCTGCATTCGAATTGTTCTTCGATTCAGGCTCTGGTTCAAGCTCATGAGAATAAACCATAGGCTCAGGCATCGTCTTCATGAAGTCATTTGCTAGAAAAGAGGTCGCTCGGGCAATCTTCTCCACCTCCCTCTCGACCTCCAGCACTATCGAGGATGAAGATACTCCAAAGACATTGAGTACGGCATCTGATATATCCTGCGGCTCATCTCCTCTAATAACTACTACATCATTGAGAGATTCCATGTCCGAATACTCAAGTTCTCTTTCCTCCAGAGCCCCCCTCAAGTTCCTCATCAGAGTCTGTACTGGCTTCTTGCGATCTTCTGCCGTTCTTCTTTCAGGCTGGTTTGCGTAGATTAAAACCGCTGACGGACTAGGAATCAAAGGAATACCTCACAGGTAGTGCTCAAGGCATATCCGACTGTATGGAATGATGGAACTGAGGTTCGCGCTTTTGCTTTTTCCGTATGGCAAATGAATTCTGCTTGACTTATGCGATGGCTGAACATATGAGAAGAATTAAGTCCTTATCACCTTTAGTCCTGAAGATTCCAATGGGTTTTTCTGCTAGTACCAAGTTCGATAGAGTCAAGGATCTTCTTAGAAACAAACGCGTGCTAGTCGCTTTTAGCGGTGGCGTGGACAGTGCTGTTCTTGCTATCCTTGCAAAGCAAAGCGCAAAAGAAACGAAGCTCCTCACTATCGACAGCATCACTTTTCCGCGGACAGAACTTAAGGCGGCTAAGAAAGTCGCCAAAGAGTTGGATATCGACTTAGAAGTGATGGAAATCAATGAGCTTGCGAATAAAAGCTTATCTAGAAATCCGCCAGATCGCTGCTACCACTGCAAACATGAGCTTGCACGGACTTGGCTTGCAAAAGCAGATCAGCTCTCCTTTGATCTTGTTGTCGATGGAACTAATGCGACTGACTTGGAAGGACATCGCCCCGGGGCCCGGGCCCTCGAAGAATCTGGTGTTTTGTCACCACTTAGGATGGCCGGAATAACAAAGCGCGAGATTCGAGAATATGCACAAAACGTTGGAATCTCTGTGGCTGACCGGCCATCAATGGCTTGCCTATCTAGCAGGTTCCCCTACGGTGTTAGAATCACCGAAGACAGAATAAGAATGGTCGATGATGTGGAGCAAAGCGTTCGAAGGCTCTTCGGTGTGGAATGCGTTAGGGCAAGATACCATGGAGATATGGTTCGAATTGAGGTGGGGTCTGATGAGAGGGAGAAGATGTTCAACTTGCGTCTTCTCGACCAGCTCAACGAGATTGTTAAGGGAATTGGTTTCAAATACGTTGCATTTGATATCCAAGGGTACCGCACTGGATCAATGAATGAAGTCCTAGATAATCCTGCTAATAGCCCATGACTTGAGCACGAGCGTCCCGGTAATCCAAGACAATCACATAGTGATTGCTTTTCGATATGCGTCACCTAACATAACAGCGTTGTAGATGCAAAACGAAAGTAAAATCATAGCACTTCTAGCGATTGTAGAGATTACCGTTGCTTCGGCTGGATATCTTCTATACTACTTCCAAACGGCGGAGAAGGAAACTCTTCTGATTGCCACAAAGACAGGTCTGTATGACACCGGTCTTTTGGATCAAATCAAGGAAACATATGAATCAATAAACAGTCACATCATTCTCGCATTCATTTCTGCTGCAACTGGGATCGCCCTTGAGAAGGCGAAACGGGGAGATGCAGATATGATACTAGTCCACTCTCCATCCCAAGAGCATGGCTTCATGAATACCAGTTACGGTGTAAATAGGAAGATTTTCGCATACAATTTCTTCACTATTGTTGGTCCATCCAGCGATCCTGCAGGAGTTAGGGAGTCGAACCCTCTTGTCGCACTCCAAAAGATTCTTGCCTTTGGTCGTCTTCATAATCAGAGCATATGGGTAAGCAGAGATGACGAGGTCTGACGGACATGCAGGATTCTAAAGAAGTATAGGGCTTCTCTTGCTAACTTCCTGTTTCCATTTCATAGTTGGGTCCAGCCATACATTGTTTCAGGGCTTGGAGCTGCAGTAGACTCTACTCTTTTGATTGGTGGTGCTTGAGTCTTGTTCCTGACACAGGAAAAAGGTGGCAAAATTTGCAGACAAGCTTATCATATGGTGCCCTTTGTTTCTTGTGTTCTAGATAGAATATGCAAGTGATGGTTCGAGCTGATAGCCATCTTGCATATATCTGCACATCCAATCGAATATAATGACGATGATAGTAATGTCTGAAATGTTATGTCCAAAATGTGGAACTGTATTGACTGAAAAGGAGCGAGGGGTATGTGTTAACTGCTTGCTCACCTTAGGAGAAATCCCTCTTGACCATATCGAATCTTCCACAGTCAAGAATGACTTAATGGAGGTAGTCCGCCTCTTTCCCAGAGATATCGCTGCAGCATTCAACAAGGATCCTGCAGCAGTCAATATCATGGAGGTGCTCTCTTCGTATCCCGGAATCCAAGCAATCATCCTGCACAGGGTGGCCCATCTACTCCATGAACTAGGTGTCCCTTTTATACCTAGATTTATCTCTCACATTTCTCGTCTTCACACGCAGATTGAGATCCATCCAGGAGCAAAGATAGGAACCGATTTTTTCATAGATCATGGCTGCGGAGTTGTCATTGGAGAAACTGCAGAGATTGGCAACAATGTCACGATTTATCAGGGAGTCACTCTCGGTGGCACTTCGATGACTAGAGAGAAACGGCATCCCACCATTGGGAATGATGTTGTAATCGGAGCAGGCGCAAAGATACTTGGACCGGTGAAGATAGGAGACAGAGTACGAGTTGGAGCTAATGCAGTCATAACTAGAGATGTGCCATCTGATTCTGTGGTGGTTGGAGTTCCAGGTAGAATAGTGGCACGAGATGGTCAACGAATACCCAAGATAGATTTGGAACATGGTGACTTACCCGATCCGATTAGAGAGATGATAAGCAGTCTGAGTGACCGTATTAACGACTTGGAAGCTCAGGTGACTGGAGGTAGGGGAGGAAAGCCCTGATGACCAGCATAATCCATGACTCAATCCTCAGCCTTATTGGCAACACACCAATTGTACGTCTGGGACGACTCGACAAGTCTATCGCGTGCGAACTGCTGGCAAAGCTAGAATCATTCAATCCCATGTCCAGTGTGAAAGACAGAATTGCCAAGTCCATGATTGAAGCAGCCGAAGCGGAGGGCAGGCTGAAACCTGGAATGACCATTATTGAACCTACAAGTGGAAACACAGGCATTGGACTTGCAATGGTGGCAGCTGTCAAAGGTTATCCACTCGTTCTGACCATGCCTGAAACTATGAGCAAGGAACGAAGACGCATCCTTGAGGCCTTCGGAGCTGAGATTATCCTTACACCCGGGCACGAAGGAATGACTGGTGCGATTTCCAAGGCCGAAAGCATTCTGGAAGATGATAGACAGGGATATTATATGCCGCAGCAGTTCGAAAATCCAGCAAACCCACAAGTGCACATGAGGACGACAGCCGCAGAAATAATGGGATCTACGGGAGGCGCTTTGGATTATTTTGTCGCCGGAGTAGGTACCGGAGGGACTATAACTGGGGTGGGAACAGTTCTCAAAAGAGAGATACCCACAATCCGAATAGTAGCTGTTGAGCCCGAAGACTCTCCGGTCCTTTCAAAGGGATCAAAGGGAGCTCATAAGATTCAGGGGATTGGAGCTGGATTTGTACCAAGAGTACTAAATCGAGGAGTCATCGATGATGTGAGAACAGCAACATATGAGGCAGCCGTAACAGCAGCTCGAAGACTTGCCAAGTCCGAGGGTATCCTGTGCGGCATTTCCTCCGGAGCTGCACTCTCGGTGGCGTTGGGAATTGCCCGGGACCTGTCAGCAGATAAGAGAGTACTGGTCTTACTCCCTGATACAGGAGAGCGGTATCTCAGCACAGATCTCTTCAATGGGAAACAGACTCAGACCTGAAGAGATATGTCATGACTCATCGTGTTATGGCAGCATGCCATGCATAGACTGTGCATCACCATGATGAATCGCCTTGCATTTTGAGTCCTCAGAATAATAAGGAGAGCATCTTGCAGGCTTCCTTATCGGAAGAGTTAAACAAAAGAAGAGAGAGAAGGAGAACCATGCTAGCCCTCCTCCGAATCCCAGTGTGTTTAGATATGGCGGTAGACGACTTGGGGTTCCTGTCCCTCGGACTCCTTCCTTGAAACCAACAGACTTGCTTCTACGCAATTTGGCATGAAGTTGTCAGCTATCTGAACCGCTTTGATGAGAAACTGTAATAAGTGTGTCATATGTCCTAGAGTTCAAGATCTGAGCGCGGGTGAAAGCAATGAGTGAACTTGGGAATACAGAATGCCGCTCTACTGATTCGCCCTGTGAATCACCTTCTCACGTCAGGACCAGCTTGGCGGCAGCGATGACCATGGGAAAGATACCAGGTCGTTTCTATAGAGATGCCAGACTTCACTGTATCAACCTGCTCCTAACATATGACGAAGGCTGCCATGCCAAGTGTGCATATTGTGGTCTATCGAGTTCTCGCGAAACCGGAACCGATTGGTCTGAAAACTCATTTATTAGAGTTGATTGGCCTATCTATTCTGTCGTCGAGATAAAGGAAGCAATTGCGGGTGGGTCCTGCCATCACGTTGAACGCGCCTGTGTGTCTATGATTACACTAGATAGGGCACGTGAAGACTGCATTACGGTCGTAAGAGAGCTGAAGGAAGTCATGCCTCAAATCTCGGTTCTGCTTACCCCTACCATTGTAAACAAGGACTGGCTTGTTCGAATCAAGGAGGCTGGGGCTGATAAGGTGGGCATTGCAGTGGACGCTGCCACACCGGAGCTATTTGATAAGCTGAGAGGCAAGGGCGTAGCGGGTCCACATCAATGGAGGAGATACTGGGATATTATTAGGGATTCCGTAGAGGTCTTTGGAAGATACAATGTTGGAATTCATCTGATTGTCGGTGTTGGTGAAACTGAGCAGGAGATGCTAGGAACGATTCAGCATGCACACAACATGGGTGCCATGACACATCTGTTTTCTTTCTTTCCAGAAGCGGGCTCTGTCATGGAAGATACCCCGCAGCCTCCGATTGGAATGTATCGACGTGTTCAGATGGGGCGCTACATCATTGACCATGACCTTGGTCTATATGAAGACATGACATTCAACGAACAAGGCCAGCTGCTAGGATTCGGACTGGATGATGCGGAGTACGCTAACATACTGACCAGAGCTGAGGCATTCATGACATCAGGGTGCTCAGGCATAACAGTGGAGAATGCCTGCAATCGGCCATTCGGTAATTGCACTCCATTTCAGGCAGCGCATGGACAATTGAGGAATTTCCCCTTTGTACCAACCAGTGATGATGTTTGTCTAATACAAAAACAACTGGAGGACTATTCGTTGACTCATAACCTGAAAGAGGCTGAACATGAGTTTGAGTGAGGAGCTTGAATCGGCTCTCAACCTTTGCTTCAACGCATCTAAGGAGGAGCTTGAATCCCTATTTGAGAGAGCTTACTCGATGTCAAGGTCCAGATTCTCAGACATACTGGCTATCCACTCACCAGGGATGGTCCTCTATAGCACGGACTTCCATACTGCCACTGATCCCTACCGATTTCCAAGCGTTTCGGTGTCTGGTACTAGATGTTCATTGAACTGTGAGCATTGCAGGAGTAGGCTGCTTGAAACAATGATTCCAGTCACAACGCCCGAGTCATTGTGGGATGTCTGCATCAGGGTAAAGGAGAGAGGAGGAGAAGGAATTCTTTTGAGTGGAGGCTCCACGCCCAAAGGCAATACACCAATCCTTGAATTTGTCCCAGCCCTCAAAAGAGCAAAGGACGATCTGAATCTTGATATAGTCGTCCATACAGGAGTTGTCTATCCCGAAGTTGTACGAGCTTTAGGAGATGCGGGAATCGATGGCGCAATGCTTGATATCATTGGTGATAACAAGACAATTCAAGAAGTGTGCCATCTAGACCTTACTGTCGATGCCTTTGAGGAGTCATTGTCTCTGTTGGAGGAGTATAATGTCCCCAGCATGCCGCATATAGTTGTAGGCCTATACTATGGCAAGCTACGTGGAGAGGAGAATGCAATCAGAATAATCTCGGACTATAACCCTGCTTCAGTTATCGTTGTAGCATTCAAGCCGTTAGATGGTACACCTATGCAAGATGTGACGCCCACAAGTCCACTAGATATAGCTCGTGTCCTCCTTGCAGCTCGTTTCGCATTGCCTGAGCAACCTGTTATTCTGGGCTGTGCAAGACCACACGGAGAGCACCGTCGGGAAACAGATCGCCTGGCAGTTCGGGCAGGAGTAAATGGGATTGCATATATCACTGAGGAGGGATACGAATTCGCTACGCGCTTAGGTCTGCAGATGAAGATATCTAACAAATGCTGCTCCTTGATGAGCGATGTACTGTCAGTAAGAGATAGAGGTGAACCATAGATGAGACGTTGGAGACTGCTTGATACTGGAGTCCTTACTGGAGCCGAAAACATGGCAATGGATGATGCACTCCTTGAGTGTCGGTCCGAAAACATCTCTCCGAACACACTCCGATTTCTTCAATTCAATCCGTCTACAGTTCTAGTAGGCTTTCATCAATCGGTTACTCAAGAAGTCAGACTTGATTATTGTGAAAGGAATGGAGTAGATGTGAACAGACGTATCACAGGAGGAGGTGCGATTTTGTTCACTCCCTCTTGCTTGGGGTGGGAGATATTCGCTGACAAGTCTGAACCTGGAATGGAGGAACTCCATAACGATTTGGACAAGCTTGCACGATTCGTTTGTTCAGGTACAGTTGCTGGATTGAAGAAGTTAGGAATCGAGGCTGAATACAGACCTAAGAATGACATCGAAGTCAGAGGACGCAAGATATCAGGGACGGGAGGGACTGAGCGAGGCAATTCTTTCATGTATCAGGGTACATTGTTGGTGGACTTCGATGTTGAGATAATGCTAAGGACACTTCGTATTCCAGTTGAGAAGCTGCAGGATAAGGAAATAGAGAGTGTGAAGGAACGTGTCACCTGCTTGAAATGGGAACTCGGCTCTATTCCCCCACTCAATGTGATAAAGAAGGCTCTTACCGAGGGATTCGAAGAAACCCTTCAGGTGCAGTTTGATGAAGGTGAGTTATCCTCTGACGAAAGGCATGTGTTTGAAGAGTATCTTCCTGGATTCCTGAGTGCTGACTGGATCGATATGGTCAGAGCATCAAAGGACCATGCCGGCCAAGTTACAGCTGTGCGAAAAACTCCTGGCGGACTAGTCAGAGTTTCACTCTCCCTGAATGTCGCTGGTAATTTCATCAACAATACCTTCATCACTGGTGATTTTCAAGTATTCCCACAGCGAGCTATCATGGACCTAGAGGCCAAATTGAAAAACATCTCTACGGATGAAGAGAGCATTAGGAGGAATATCTTCGAGTTCTTTGAGGAGTCAGGAGCGAAGATACTTGGAGTGGAACCCGAAGAGCTTGTACAACTCTTCCTAGAGGCAACCAAGAAGACTGCTTTTAGCAAGATTGGGATTTCTCTCAAAGACTCAAATCATCTGATGACTGTCAGGTTTATGCCTGATGAACTATTGGAGCAGGACTTTGATTTCATCTTGCTACCGTACTGTGCCAAGTTAGTGCGTTGTGATTACCGAAGGATCGAGGGGTGTACAGAATGCGGAGGGTGCACCATAGGGGATATCTATAAAATTGCGCATGAGATGAACGTACCTGTAAGAACAATTCAGACCTTTGAACACCTGATTGAAACGATTCACGAGTTCAAAGAGAAAGGTGCAAGAGGCTATATTGGATCCTGTTGTTAGG
>CAYPUO010000097.1:0-8053 GCA_964413775.1 uncultured archaeon | reverse complement strand
TTGAATAGAACTACAGGTAGGGTTGAAATAAGGCAGGCGCATTCTACACGCAGGACTATTCTTAGGTATGAATAGAACTACAGGTAGGGTTGAAATTCGATGTGGTACTCCGGGTTGATGGGGATCGTCTTAGGTATGAATAGAACTACAGGTAGGGTTGAAATCTCACTTGTGTGGGACGACACGGACTTCAGACTCTCCGTATGAATAGAACTACAGGTAGGGTTGAAATTTGTCTGCAGCCGCTCACACTCTGCAGGTGTGATATGTATGAATAGAACTACAGGTAGGGTTGAAATCAGTGAGAGAGAATGTAGTAGATCACACCCCCAATAGTATGAATAGAACTACAGGTAGGGTTGAAATAAGTTGCCGTTGGTCTTGAAATAAACCCAGTCCGCGTGTATGAATCAAACTATAGGCAGGATTAGAATCTACAGAAATCAGTACGGATGAAGGCTAGACACCGGAGTATGAATCGAACTACAAGTAGGGTTGAAATATGGGATCGGTAATTGTGTTGCTTGCAATATATATCGTATGAATAGAACTACAAGTAGGGTTGAAATTGGCTGAACTTCAAGTTCATCAAGGAGTTACAGCAAGGTATGAATAGAACTACACGTAGGGTTGAAATTACTTCTGGGTTGAGGCCTATGGGACTGAATACCAAATATGAATCGAACTATAAGTAGGGCCGAAATACGACAGCTCTGCGAGGTCTGTCTGGGCCAGCAGTATGAATCGAACTACGGGTAGGGTTGAAATTTAATGAGAAAGTTCTTCAGTGAGAAAAAATGCTGAAGTATGAATAGAACTACACCTAGGGTTGAAATGGTGTCCCTAGGTAGTAGGCTGCGCTGTTAGTCCACGTATGAATCGAACTACAGGTAGGATTGAAACCTCTTTGCCCATGTGAGCTACAACATAATCGCAGGAGTATGAATCGAACTTAGAATAAGATTGGAGGACAAATCCAGAGATATCAAGTTTGAATAGAAATCAAGATGCTTTAAGACCTGTGTCGGATGAGTAAAGCCCTGAGCCATGTTCTGTTCTAATAACACCAAATAGAAGATGTCCATTAGAATCGCATACGCTCTCAACTCCCGACCCTAGAGCATCATATTGATTCTTACTCAACTCAATACAATATCTATAGAATACAGCTGGAATCCATACTCGTTTTTCTCTCAGTCTATCTCTTATTTCATCAAGAATTGACTGAGAGCAACCATCACATTGTATCAATACTTTGCAGGACGTATCTCTGGTATCTATCAGATTGAACGTTCTTCCTAAATCATCCCACTCCAGTTTCTGTGCATGCCCTAGTGCAATATTCGTGGCTTTCCGTTTGCGAATCTCTGAAAAATAGGAGTCCAACCTCTCTCTGAGCGCCTCTTCATCATAAGACGCCCCATCTCGTTCCTGTAGGACCTCCTTGGTCATCTCAAGGTCAATCTCATCATAGACACTCTGTGCGTAGCCTTGCTTGGACTCTGGGTCGAATACACATCTGACTTTTACAATTCCTGGATGCTCGTTTTCCCAGGACCGATTGCACCTGCCTGCAACTTGAAGGATAGAATCTACCGGAGCTAGGTCTCTGAATGTGATATCAAATGATACATCAACTCCCGCCTCAATCACCTGCGTACATACTAGAATCACACGTGAATTTCCCAGTTCCAACGATGTCCTGAGGTTGCTAATAGTCTGTCTTCTATGAATCGGAGCAACCCAACCCGAGAGAAAATAGAGGGAATCTCCAGGACCAGTATGCTTCTGAATTTCTGAATACACTGATGCCGCAGCAGCCTTTGTATTGAGCACGACAAGGGTATTCGAAGAGGAGTTGCTCTGTAGCTCTGCAAGGACTTCCTGTGTGAATTCACTGAGTGAGATTCGTCTTGATTCATATTGTAGTGCATATCGACCAACACCATATCCACCTACCCTGATTGAGTACACTTCTTCTGGTCTGAGAATAGCTGGCATCGTGGCGGTTGCTAGTAGGACATGGCATCCGAGATCGTTTACCAGGGCCTTTATTGTTTCACCAATAATGTCCCAGTATTTCACCGGAAATGATTGTACCTCATCCATTAAGATAATCGAACCTGCAAGTCTATTGAATCTGATAGATTCTCGCTTTGATGGACCTAGGATTGTTTCGCATAGGCGTACAGTGGTTGTTATGATGATGTCAGAACGCCAACGGTCAATAAAGAATCTGATATCCTTCGGATTGTATTCATCTCCTTGAGAATACCACTTCAACTCACCCAATGAGTGATGTACCGTAAGAAGCGCGTCATTCTCAGTATGCTTAATGTTGAATACATCTCTAACAACATCCTCCACCTGTTCAGCGATTGAGATGAATGGTAAAGCATAGATGATTCGTGGCGCAACGCCCTTTTCCTTGTTAATCTTCGCTCGCAGACGAACAGCATATGAGAGCATAGCAAGAGTCTTTCCTGAACCTGTAGGCGCCTGTAGTGATGTGATTCTGGCATCTGAATTGAGCGCACCAATAGTGAGTCTATATGTGTCCTCGCGTAGACTCCTGATGCGTTTCTCTCTATTATTGGTAGGGGGTTGCCAGATTTCTTTCTGTATCTGCGATTCACGAAAATGATCTATAACATTACTCGGAATCACATTTCTTGGCAAGTCGCGCTCTATTGAATATTCACCAGTATCCCCAATGGAGAAACCTGCATCATACTCGTCCATATCACAGAGTGTAGAGTAGAGAACTCTGTACAGCATGTAGTCATCAAGTGCAGTATTCATTTGGAATACCTCAAGAGCATCCTCGACTGCATCGACTAGACATTGTAGCTCATCAACATCGAGTTCTAGGAGCTCCGTGACTGATTCAAGGATGTCCGAATACTCCTGAGGAAAGATAGCCTTCATAAGTTCTGAATCGGTTTCGTTGGACTCTCTAATCAGGAGAATGATACGAAATGTGTTGTCAATCTCCTCCCGCAGCATCTCAACTAAGGAAATTGACGAGTCCTTTGATGAGAATGGATTGATAGAGTAAGGAGAATGATGTAATAGGATTACCGCCATTGCCATCCCGGCTAATCGGCAGCGCATCTCATCAGAAATATCTGAAAGGCTTCTCCTAACAGCCAAGAAACCAAGTAGAGCTCCGATGTGGGTGTGGTATGACAATGGGACCTCTTCTATCGAAAGAGTTTCACCACCCACCTTGCGTTGAAAGAGAGGTGATGCTTTGCCAAAGTCGTGACAATAAGAAATGATTTGAATCAATTGCTCTAGTCGGCGTTGAGCTCCTTCATGTCCAAGGACTGATACAAGGCCTTCATAATGTGGCTGAACATCCTGCAATATAGCTAAGGTTCCTGAGGCTACCGCATCCTGATGCCTTCTTAACGACTGCTGTGGTCTTGCTTTTAGTTCAACCATCAGAAACCTCCTACAGGCCCGATAGGAAGCGGTGTAACAGAAACATTCCCTGCATCTCTTACGTGGACGACCACATCACTCTTCTTGCTATGAACTATAATTGGGTGTTCCTGCTCCTTTATCTGGAACGCAACGGAATCAATTAGGTCAACACTTCCAGATGGCTGAACATACTCACCATGCAATTCGATGGGAGTGGTCCTCATTGACATTGGAACCCCATGTATAAGAACAAAGTCCCCGGTTATCTTCATATGGCTGTCAATTGAGAGAGGTACAATACTTGAAACAATATGTTCACCTGCGGCAAGACGCTTGTATCCACATCGTGCGATGAAATCTAGCTCGGCTAGCATATTCGCATGTCCAAGATAGGGGGGGTATGTGAAGACATGTTCTTGTATGGCAAGCTCCAAATCGTTCGTTAGTTCATCATCGTTCAAATCCACATAGAATCGGAATTTCGGTTCTACGAGAAGATCTAGTCGTTGTTGTGTGTTCATGCCCCTCTGTGTTTCTGGGTCAGACGGAATTGGTATCATTACATCTCCAATTCTTGTAGGATACTTTGTCTGTGTGAAATTGACAGTTATCCCGACTCTTCGACCTGGTTGTATGACCTCTAGAGCGATTATGGAATTCCGGATAGGATTCGCTTCATCCCAGTATGAGTTTCGCGGAAGACCGAGTATCGCTCCAATGAGTCCAAGGATTGCTGTTCTTGGTGGAAATGGAAATGTCAATGCGCCTCGTGTGGTTTCAGGAATCTTGAAAGTTGCATATCGTCCTGAAACATCGAATACCAAGAACTCGTTCATCTCGTTGACTCCTACATGTCAATCCTGACAATTGACAATCCGGACTTTTCGAGGAGCATTTCTAGATTATTTGATTGCTGGTCTTCATATCGAAATGTAGTCTGGCCATCATGGTAGACCTCGATACTTTCAATGAATTCCCTGTTATCATTGAGTCTTGTCACCAACGCAGTAATGTCAATTACCACGTCATCAATCTGTAATATTCCCTCTTCTCTATCCATCTGAACATGACGCCACAAATCTCCAATCTGAAATTTCTCTTTCTTTGATACCACAGAAATGAGAAATCGAGGTGTCTGTTGGGACTTGGACCTTGTGTTGAGAGCTTTTGTCCCCCACCACATACCTCGATATACTTCGAGCAGATCAGATTCGGAAAGACCTGTTGTCTTCGCACCATGCTCGCAGGCAATTCCATGGAACATTATTAACGAGTAGTCAACAACGTGGAATTCTCCAAGAGTGCCTGCGCCTTTACCCTCTCCCGCTGAAATGCTTGCGCTCAGTCCATATGTTACGACATTTGGTTTGTTCAGGGACCTTCCAATATTGAACTGAATTGGGCCAATTATTGAAGCATTCGCATTCCTAATAGTCAGTGCTGCTCCAAAACAACGGACATCAATGAACTCTTTTGGAAATATCTCCATGACCTTTGTCCTTACTTTCTTTCCTTCCTTTTTCCCAACTTCTGACAGCCCGAGTTTCTCAAGAGCAAGATGTTCCATGGACATCACAGTTCCTTCCGGACTGTATTTCTGTTTCACAAGTATAGCCATATTCTTGGTACCATGATGTACGGTGTCCCAGTAGTCCCGGATTGTTCGTTTCAGCCTGAGGTCTGTAACGATATTATATCCCTCATCATCCATTCTTGGAAGATTACCACCATCAGGGTCCCCATTTGGATTGGAGTCCTTTGCTTCATATGCAAAAAGAATCTCACGTCTGTTCTTCAGCTCATTGTCAACTCTCGATTTCTTACTCATACTTTGCACCTCTTACTCTGTTGAAAGAATCATACCCATGGACAAATGCTATCTGCAATTCCTCTGGTCTACTTGTCCATTCTGCCTCAGTCAGAAGACTGGCTGCAAATGACCTGTGCTTCCAGCTCACATATCCATCTGCTCTGCTCTGTATCTTGAATAGAAGAGCACTAGCCTCTGCCATCAGACTCTCCAGTCTCTTCTTGTCCAAGTGGTCAAAAGACCGTGCTACAACTTTTCCTAATCCTTTTGTCTTGAATTTCGTTTCTTGAAGATAGATGGCATAGCTCACAAAAGCACCAACCGCACATGCCGTGCGGACATCTGACTTCATATAGAATGGTGATTTGAATGAATCAGCCATCTCTTCAATCACATCGTCAACAATAGACTTCTCATCTTGGTTTTCAGTCACCTTATTTACCCCCTAATAGACCATGGTTGTAGAGAGTGTCATGCACAGCTAGAAGATTCCGAACCTTACCTCCAACGAACCCTCTAGTCTTTGATTTTTCAGCTCTATCCGTTTCGCGAATCATGCTCAGAAACATATGCCGAATAGTATCTTTTCGATCATCCGGTCTATAGGATACTCCGGCACTCAATAATGACAACCTATCTACGGATGTGCCTAGAAACAGAGCAGCAAAAAATGACGGAAGCATCTTCGGTCCCATTAAGTGAAACAATCGCTGTGTCTTTATCTCTGTCATTCTTGACAGGTTAAATCCCCTAGCCAAATCTTCCAAGATGAACTTGATTTCCCCTAATCGAGTCCCTGGAAAGAAGTATGAACCGATTATGTTCTTCATGGCAGATTGCCCTGCATCAGAGAAGAATACTACGGTATACGATAGGCTGTGGGGTAGAACGGAGATAGCCTCAGACAGCTCGACAAGGTTTCTTTTTCGCTCAGCTTTCTCAAATGCATCACTTAGAGACTGAATCGTTCGAGTTTGTCCTTTGGTGGAAATCCTGATAATTGCCTTGATGCATTGTTCAAGGCTCTGTTGTCTTTCAGTATTTGGAATTATCTGATACTTCACAGGGATTTCTTTTCTGCCACTCTTGATTGAATATGCGAAAAATGTCATTTCTGAGTTTATTAGGTTCAAGCCAATTGTTGCTTTAGCCGTACAGTCATCACATAGAAGAAACTGAGCTGAATTCTGTGCATTGAATCCAATGGAATATCCAACCTGATCTACAGTGTACATCTTTGTCCCTGAAAATGGCGACAGAGTGCCGCTGGGTCTGCCACATCCATGACACAGAGATGTAATATCTCCGGATTTCGCATCCCCCGCAAATGACTCGATGAAGAGCCTTCTTAATGGTCCCAACTCGCCAGGCCATCTATATGTTCCATTCTTTGAAGAATCAAGAATTCTTAAAACCAGCCATTTGGGAGCTGTCTTATCTGTGAATTCATTCTTGGAAAAGAGATAGTCAGAAACAGCATCGTAGATTCGTTCGATATTATCTAACAACCACTTCTGAAGTTGTAGAATTAACGGGTCACTAGATTTCTTTATTCGGCTTAGAATCCGGCCCAGTTGGCTATTTCCTTTCAGTTTCTTCGCCTGCGAGAGATTCTCCCTTGCTTCTGCCCACTTGGCAAATTTGATTGGATGACTAATTGATGGAAGTGCGTTTCCCGGAGCGTATCCAAGAGCATACAGATCTCTTTCTTCCGTTCTAAACTCATATGTCTTTGGAGAAAGAGGAGAGCCATTGTTCCATATATCGCAATCTAAGACCGCAAGATATTCTGTACGCCCTTTATATGCAAGCTCAATCAATGCATTGTATCGGTCTGTGTCTACTAGTGACCCAATGCGTACCAGCTGCTGAATAATCATCTCACAACACCTTCCAGATGGTCAAGTGTTAGAATTGGTATGCCATCAAGAATTGAGCGGACCATCCCAAAACCCATGCTGTTTTTTTCACCGAGTCCACAGTTGTAGGCAAAGTCTAGAAGCTTAGAATCTCCTCTCAATCCTATCTTGAAATTATAGCATCGATGCCAGATATCAACAATGCGAATCATTTTCCTCTGGACATCCCATATCGACGCAACCTCTAAATTGCCAGGTTCTTCGTTCTTAAACGCAGAATACTTCCGTTTGAGCTTCTCAATAAGCAACTCCGCATAGTCTTCATCATCAGGTCCAATCTCCCATTGTATGCTCTTTCCATCTTTTTCAACCAATGTTCTTACAAGAATAGGTGACATGGAGATGAGTATGTCTTCATCACGATTGTTAGAGTAATCATATGGTTCAGAAACCGACAGCACTCTAAACGGGATTCCTTGAATATTCACAGAGTCTGTTTCTTTGAGCGAGGAAATTGTCACATCCAGAAGGTCGCGATTGGGTGTTGTATACCAGAGAGTCACTCCTCCGAGAATCTCAATGCCACTCTTTCGTGTTTCCATGGCATCAAAATATAGCCGCGAAAAGGAGAAGAACTTGTAAGACTTCTGATTGTGAAGACCGTCATATTCTGTTCCTCGGAGTAAGTCGAATAGAGCTGATGCTACTGAGTGCTGGTAGTTGTAATCAATGATACATGGTCCTTTAGTTACTTCGGGAATTATGACCAAACGCACTCTCGTCTTGTATCCCACCAAACCACCTAGTGCTATCTTCAATCATTGTGATAACTCTTTCCACTAATGAAGTAATCACTCAGAGTGAGTGAGTATTAGAGTATTGTGCATAATCGGCAGTTCATGTAAAGTCACAGGAGAGGTAGGACACTGTACCACCACTTCTGGGACACCTCCTC
>CAYPUO010000096.1:4791-8104 GCA_964413775.1 uncultured archaeon | reverse complement strand
CCTGCATGAATTCGGGAGGGCCAGCAGTGTAGCCAACTCGCCAGCCACTCATGCCAAAGTCCTTGGAAAAACTGCCTAAGAGAATGACATGGTCGCCTGCATCGCGACGCCTCTTGGGACTATAATGCTGTGCACCATTAAAGACAAGCCTAGCATATGCTTCATCCGAGATGAGCATGAGATCACGCTCCAAACAAATGTCAAGAATCTCGTCAACAGTTTTCTGGGAATAAACAGAACCTGTAGGATTGTTTGGAGAGATAATGAGCACAGCCTTAGTATGCGGCCCGATTGCATCTCCAATGTCCGATGGTCTTGGCATGTACCCCTCTTTGACAGGGACCTCTGTAACAGACCCCCCTGCGAGCTGAATCGCCATCACCGAGTTAAAATAGAATGGAGAAGGGACCACGACATTATCTCCCGAACTGATCAGGGTGAACACTGTGCCCACAAACGCTTGATTCCCTCCTGCAGTGATAACAAGCTCGATCTGAGGATCAACATCGATTCCGGACATTCTGCGAAGATAGAGGGCAAGCTCTTCGCGTAGCTCAAGATACCCTTGGTCCGTTGTGTATCGGTGGGTTGCGGGGTGGAACATGCGTTCACTAAATGCATTAAGAACACTCCGTGGAGGTATATGCCCTGGCAGACCTTGTCCCAAGTCAATGAAGTTGGAGGATCCGAAGTACCGTTTTGCGGCTTCAGATAGCCCGACTATTGGAGGAGGAATAATGTCATCTGTCCTGTACTTCATTCGCACACACATCCAAGCTGTCTGTTTTCCAAGTATAGGCACTCATTCTAAAAAAGAATCGGCTATGTCTAGCCAAGAGAAACATACAGAGTGTGCTTGCTCAAACTTAATAATGGCACTAATTGCTAGAATATCATGAGGGAGAAAAGATTGGACAATGAATGTGAAGCCAAGATTCTGGGAGCACCAGAAGCACAAGTTGTGCAGACAGGACAAATCACCATGAAAAAGCCACTCATGATCTGCGGCTTTCCTTCCGCAGGCGTCGTCGGTACAATTGCAGCTAATGCAATTATCGACCAGTTCAAGATGACTGAAGTGGCACATATTAGGTCCAAATACATGCCGCCTGCTGCGGTCTTCATTGATGGAAGATTAAGACATCCATTTCGCATTTATGCAAGTGAGAAAAACAACCTACTGGTGGTCACGACCGAGCTTATGATGGCTGAAGAGGGAATGTACCATGTGAGTTCGATTCTTCTCGACTGGGCAGCGAGTGTGGGAGTGACCGAAACCGTTGTCCTTGACGGAATACCTGTGCAGGGAATCCCTCATGATAGAAAGGTCCTGTATGCCGCTGAAGAGGAGAAAATCAAGGAGCTTGAACAAGACAAGGAGATGGAACTCTTCTCCAAAGGTATAATCAGTGGGATCTCCGGATCAATCCTGTCAGAAACCCTGTGTCGCTCCATGATAGGAATTACACTTCTAACGCCCGCAATCACAATGGTACCAGATCCAGAGGGCGCTGTCAAGTTGCTTCAGGCACTTAACAGACTGTATAAGGTTGGTGCTAAGGTAGACGAACTTCAGAAGAGCGGCGATGTCATTAGACACAAGATGGAGGAAGTTGCTGAACATAACGAGGGACAGCGTCGTGGAGATGCAGCTCGGAGAGGCTACGAACGTATGTATGCCTAGATTCATATCTTCCTAGGCTAGGGGTGGCAAGATACACGAGCTTCGTCTGGTTCTACATACTCTATTAGGTACCTACTTCTCTACGCAAAGGTCATAGGCTTCCTTAGCGCCTTCAGCATTTCGTTCGCCAGCTTTTCCAGGCCATTTCTCTCTGATGACCTTCTGAACCGTTTCCAACTTCACTAGTGAGGTTGCCTTGGCAAATGCACCCAGCATAGTTGTATTCACGACCGGCAGTCCTGCAACAAGCAGTCCGTATTTGAGCGCAATTCCCGTTCCGTCGTACGTGAAGACCCGAGCTGAACCATAGTCAAACTCATTTGGAGCCTTAGGAGTATTGATGATGATGATGCCATTCTCCTTAATCCCCTCTGCAGGGTCAATAAGATCAACAATGCTAGGGTCCAGCACTGCAACGATATCTGGTTCGTAAATTTGACTGCGCACGTTGATCTCTTTGTCTGATATCCTAGTGAAGGCCTTCACAGGAGCACCTCTACGTTCGGCTCCAAAATAAGGAAATGCCTGTACTCCTTTGTATCCATCAAGATATGCAGCTTTTGCGAGCAACTCAGCTGATGTTACGCCACCCTGTCCTCCGCGGCCATGCCATCGTATCTCAATCATTGGCAATTCGAATTACTCCTAGACTAAGTAGATCTTTCTATGTACTCTGGCAGCTATGCCCTAACAAAACTGTTTCGCTATCGCCATAGTTGACAGAAAACACAAGTTCTATGTAGGTTGCACTCTTGATTTGCGGCGAGCCGGATGAACATGGATGATTTTTCCAAGGCAAACAGAGAACTCTGGGATGCAAAGGTTGCAGTTCACAAAGACTCCGAGTTCTACGACGTGAAAGGCTTTCTAGAGGGGAAGGATACTCTTGATCCTATTGAGGTTGAAGAGGTTGGAGATGTAGCCGGAAAGGCACTGCTTCATCTTCAATGCCATTTTGGTCTGGATACGATGAGCTGGGAACGAAGAGGTGCTAAGACAGTCGGTGTCGATTTCTCAGGGGAGGCAGTAAAGCTAGCACGTACTTTGGCGACGAAGGTGGGGCTCCAAACCAGATTTATCGAGGCTAATATCTATGACTTGCCCAAACATCTTGATGAGCAGTTCGAAATCGTGTTCACCTCTGGAGGAGCCATCATGTGGCTTAATGACCTGGAAAAGTGGGCAGGAGTTATAGACCACTTCCTCATACCAGGAGGCTTCTTCTATATTCGAGAGTTCCATCCATTTGGCTATGTCTTCGATGATGAGTGCGAAGAACCTGTGCTCAAGGTGAGGTATCCGTACTTCCATGGCGAGGAACCTATGAGCTATGTTTCGGAGAATACATACTCAAACCCGGAAAAGAAGATGGAGCCAAAGAAGGCGTATGAATGGAATCATAGCATCTCGAGAATTATCAATGTACTGACAGGAGCCGGCTTGCGAATCGAGTTCTTCAATGAGTTCCCCTTCACCACATATCAAAGTCTTCCATTCATGATAAGGAATGAGGAAGGACGCTATGTCTTGCCTGACGGTATGGTTAGCATCCCTTGGATGTTTTCACTAAAGGCATCTAAGCCGCATCTATAGTATCATAGGATGAAGAAGGCAGAGCAAATAGGCCGG
>CAYPUO010000096.1:0-4781 GCA_964413775.1 uncultured archaeon | reverse complement strand
GCCGGCAATCATGTCATTAGTGGAGGCACAAGTCTTTGCACTATAGAACTGCGTCTTCTGTTATAGCCGCTGTCACTCCATCTGCAGAATTCGCGGCCTGCTGAAGACCTACGCCAGCACCAGCAGTATCGGTACCTACAATATAGAGCCCCTTCAGGGGTGTTCGAGGACCTGGCCGATCAAGGTCAGTCTGCCCCGGAATCAAGGCTGCCCGTGTAGCATATGAAACCTGCACATGTTCCATCTCAATATGGTCTAGGACCTCTTGATGATACTTTCCAAATCCGTTACCCTTCATGATAGCGACTTGTTCTTCAACGCTCTTGCCCGGAATCGTCATCATTGCAATTGCCAGAAGCTCCTTACCTTCGGGAGCACAAGACGGGTCGAAACTCGAGATGGATACAATCCACCGGTTAGGGTTTGGATGAACTATAACACGATTCTTCCTGTCTCCCAACACTACTTTGTCTAGCCCAAGCCAGAGAGTTATGCCGTGAGTCGGCACCATAGAACTCCATCTCTTGAAGAAACTATCAGTATCTGGTGAAGATTCAACAATCTGGTTCATTTCTTTGAGAGGGATATTGCTGATTACCAACGAGTGATCAACTCGTTTGCCTTGAGCAGTAACCCCAACCACCTTCCCACTTGAACTGTGTATCTCTTCCACGGGGGCATTAAGGACATAGTCGCCATCGATGCTTTCGACCACTCTATCTAAGAGACCCTGCATTCCTCCCACTATATAGCCCTCGTCGTAGTCCCCGCTTCCCCAGAGTAGATTTTTTATCTGTTCGATTCGACCTGACTCTTTGTCTGTATCCTTCAGCGTCCTCAGGGCTTCGTAGGCTGAAGCCTTGTCAATCCCTACACCTGCAGCCATATAGATTGCAGACTGCATGACATCCAACATAACTTGATTCGTGGCTTTCCTAGACTGCATGAACTCAAGAAAAGAGATGTCCTTGTACTTCTTCATCTCTTCAAGCTTCATGGTCTTAATCTTCGCGCCAATCCGAGCAAGGCCCAGTCTTCCACGCATTCCAGTCAGAGGCCACCGAAGTGTTTCACCAATGCTTGTGGGGATAGTCCCGACTTTATCATCTACTCGGAAATACCAGCCTTCATGCAACACGAACTTGGGAGGAGGTGAGAGATAGTTTCTCATGAATCTGGCAAATGCTCCTCTACTTACTCTGGTGATTACATGAAGACCATGGTCAAGCCGAAAATCCTGGACATTGTAGCCGTACCATACACCACCCAATCTATTGCCTTTCTCAAGAATAAGCACATGCTTCCCTTTCGCGCTTAAAGCAAGAGCGGTCAGAAGTCCGCCCGCGCCTGATCCGGCAACTATAGCATCGTATTTTGAAGGCTCGATGTCATTGAGTGGTATTGACTTCATGGTGGAATTCTCTCTCGTCTTATTGCCTACTTAAGGCTGGCGAATACTCTAGAGCAGACTTATCGCCGTATCTCCAGAAGCTGATTCATAGGCGGCATCAATAATCTGATGCGCTGCAACAGCATCAGAGAAATCGGGACATATACTCTCGCCATTTCTGATTGCCGTTAAGAAAGCATAGCTCAGCGCTGCATAGCGTTCAGGACCAACACTTGTAATTGCCTCTTTCGCCTCATGAGAGATATCCCCCGCATTAAGCCCCAGACACTCCAAGAGAGCAGCATCGGCACTCTCCTGCCAGATACGAATGGGAGGTTGATCTTCGACTTGATACTCAAGATACCGTTTTCCAGACTCAAGCCTGATACCAATGTACCCTTTCTCAAAGAAGAACTCCATTTGCCGTTCGTTAGGTCGATCCACATAGTGCCAGACCGAATCGAGAGTGCTGACTGCACCATTCTTGTGGCTTATAACCAAGGAAGCTTGGTCTTCCACCTCTTGGCTAGAGAAGTAGTTTATCCGCGCATAGACATCTTGGACATCCCCCAAGAACCACCTCAGGACATCGACATCGTGTATGCTGTGCTCAATGAGAGTCCCGCCTCCAGCCTGAGACTTTTCGCCTCGCCATTTGCTATAGTAGATATAGTCAACAGGAAACCTCTGATCATCTCGGATATGTGCGAGCATGGGACGACCAAAGTCATTCTCGGCAATCACATGTCGCGCATGCAAAAGAAACTGGTCATATCTAAGAACAAGGCCAACACCAGCGCATACACTAGAATCCTTTGTGACGGCCCACATCTCTCTTGCTTGAGGACAACTCAGAGCCAATGGTTTTTCACAGAAAACCTGTTTCTTCGCCTTTGCGGCAGCCGTTACCATATCTAGGTGTTTGCTAGTAGGTGTACAAATATAGACCACGTCAACGTTCTCATCCTGCACGAGGTTATGATAGTCCTCGTAGGAGTTCTTGACTTCAAAAAGGCCAGCAGTAGCTTCAAGTGTCGCGCTGTCTGTATCACAAAGAGCAGTTATTGTTACATCAAGAAGACCTGCTTCCTTTAGCGATGCAAGTCCGATGAGATGGGTTTTCCCGATGTTTCCAGTGCCTATTAAGCCCACCCGGAGAGTGTGTCCCTTGCTCAATCGAATTCCCTTGCCTAATCCGAGTTCACAAGAATGATATATGAGTCTTCTGCGCGCTGCAACTTGAACCAATACACTACAACAAGCAATATCAATGGATGGTTGTAGTCTTTGTAGTGTGCTCTTCCTCAGGTGAAGCATGGTGGTGACAGACAAAGAGAAGTTGCATAAAGCGATGCAAGCAATCAAGGATGATAAGAAAGAGCTTGCCCTTAGACTGCTTACCCAGGTTGCTGAGAGCTTTTCAGCCAAAAAAGTGCATGACAATGCAGCGCGTATATTCGAAAAAGCGGGGCTTCTTGCAAGAGATATAGGCCTGACAGATGAGGCACTCGAACTAGTAGAGAAAGCGACTGTCGAACACATGAGGAAGGCTAGTGATGTTGACTATACCGAGGTTGTAAGACTAAACCTCCTTGCCGGTGAGATTGCCATGAAAGCGAAAGACTATGGCACCGCTGCAGAATACTGTTTTCGGGCCGTAGATTTTGCTTCTGATGAAGAAAAAGACAAGATTACACTGAAAGCTGTTGAGGCACTTGAGAGTCTTGCCGATAAGAGAGAGGAAGAAGGAAAACTGAAAGATACAATTGGCCTCGTCAAGAAAGTCAGCCGACTCTATTACTCTCTCGGTGATGAAGAGCTAGGAGCCCGGGTCAATGACCGCGCACTTCGGACTGCACTCAGGTGGGCAGATATCGCAAAGGAAGAGGGAAACTATCTAGAAGTCGGAAATGCACTTGCTGAAGCAGCTCAGATCCTGCAGTCTAGGGACGAGTTTGTCGAGGCAGCAAGACAGATGATTGAAGCTGGAGAGCAGTATGAGGCTATGCATCTATATGAGAAAGCAGGGAATATCTACGATGCAGCTCAAGAGGTATTTCTCCTTGAAAGACTGACATCAGCCCGAAACCAAGCGATGTTCAAAGCCGCAGAAGCCTATGTGAAGATGGATGGAAAGCCAGAAGTTGTTGCACCTCTTATGGTGAAGGCGGGAGATATGTTCTCTGAACTCAAAAGCGAGATGAAGGCACGTTGGGCGTACAAACGAGCAAACGAGTTGTTTGAAGAGCTTGCGAAGAAGGCTGCTGAAGGGCAGGATGTAGAATCCGAGAAGATGTACCTTAGATACCAGGCAATGTGTCTCAAGAAGTGGGGCAATGAGGAGGAGGCAGAAGAGATCTACAATGATGTAATCAACTTCTTTCTCAATGAAGCCAAGTCAGAAGAGCAGAATGAAAACAAGGAGCTAGAGGCCGCATCGTTGGAGGCTGCAGCTGATACGCTTGTTGAAGCTGAGAGAAACGATGAGGCGATGGTTCAGCGAGAGAGGGCGATTGAGCTATACGTTGAGCTTGCGGATATGAATGCAGCGTCAGGCACTCCAGATGAAAGCTCGAGATTCTATTCGAAAGCAGCTGAGAGTGCTGGAAAACTTGGTGATTCGAAACGCAAGGAGTCTTTCCATTGGATAGCAAGCGAGAAAGCCGAAGAGGCCGCGAAACTGTACCAGAATCTAGATGTCCAGGAGCTAGCAACCGTCTGGACCAGGACTGCTGGACTAGAGGCATTGAACGTCGACCAAGACGAAATGCGGGATAAGGGAACAGATCTCCTAGAGAAATCCGCTCAGGGATTTAAATCGGCAGGAGAACAAGAAGAGGCATTTGATGACCTGTTCACTGTGTATGAAACCATCTTCAAGTTTGGGAAGGACGATAGCAGAGCGCGAC
Source organism: uncultured archaeon (assembly GCA_964413775.1). Lineage (GTDB taxonomy): Archaea > Asgardarchaeota > Thorarchaeia > Thorarchaeales > Thorarchaeaceae > MP5-2226. Next base: position 482 of record CAYPUO010000096.1, on the reverse strand, counting down.
TCGACGCCGTTGTCAAAGAGATGGATGACATCGCAAAGCACAGTAAGGATGAGAAGCTACTGGCAACTATTGGTGTTATACACGCCGTTCAAAAGGAGAAATACATCGCCGCACTCCTAGCGCTCCAAGAGAAGGAAGAGGAACTCCTAGATAGACGAAACAGCCTCCGCGCCATAATCAAGAAAGGGTCATCTGAGTACGGTAGTCACTAGAAGACCCAACATAAGAAACAAGTACACCTATTGTCTTAGTACCACTAAGGGTGTTAGTTTTGGCAACGCATCACTCATCTTTGCATCTCAGTACCAAAGGAAACTGTGACATGATTAACATAACACAGAGAGTGGCCGATATTATATCAGAAAGTAAGATTACCGATGGGATATGTACTGTCTTTTGTCCGGGCTCGACTGGGGGCATAACGACAATTGAGTATGAAGAAGGACTCCTTCATGACTTCCCTGAGGCCATGGAACGAGTGG
>CAYPUO010000095.1:0-8120 GCA_964413775.1 uncultured archaeon | reverse complement strand
GTCCACAGATGAGCCCGCAATCGCGACCATGGGGTCCCAATATGCTGGATGGGTCATCAATGTAGACAAGTACTTTGCAATGGGATCCGGCCCGGCACGAGCATTGTATGGGAAAGAAGACATATTCAAGGAGCTCGAATACAAGGATGATGCCAAGGTGGGAGTCATACTCCTCGAAACTAGGACAGTACCACCGGAGAATGTCACTGAATACATCGCAAAGAAATGTGGTATTGACCCATCTGGTTTCTATTGCATAGTGGCTCCAACGGCCTGCAAGGTTGGCTCAGTACAGATATCTGCGCGTGTTGTAGAGGTCGGTATTCACAAGCTCCATGCACTGGGATATAACCCTCGGAAAGTCAAGAGAGGACATGGGACTGCACCGGTCGCCCCTGTTGTCAACAAAGACACCAAGGCAATGGGAGTCACGAATGACTGTATTCTGTACGGAGGCAGCACATACTACGATATTCGACCTGATGAAGGAGATGACCTCAAGGTCCTCGCAGAGAAGGCACCATCTCAGACATCTGAGCAGTACGGTATGCCATTCTACAAGCTATTCAAGGGATTCGAGTTTGACTTCTACAAGGTAGATCCACTGTTATTCAGTCCTGCAGAGATTACCATCAATGACATCAGCTCAGGAGCAGTCCACAAGGCAGGAAGTCTCAATGCAGATGTCCTGAAACAGTCAATGGAACTGTGATAGGACTGAGCCCGAGCGAACCATATTTGAAACCAATTCCGGTCACTTTATCATGAACTGGAAGTAGTCAGAACCGACCATAATGACCGTGAAAATCAGGTTCAGAGGACCGCTCGCATCGCAGATGCCCAGAGATATCATTGAGGTTCAGCATACTGATGAACTGACGAGGTTGAAGGATATCCTTGGTATCCTGTTAGGAGAATACCCTGAGGCCGGAGCTATCTGGGAATCGCCCGAGCAGATGGACACAGACGCACTCCTGCTCAAGAATGGAGTCGACATAGGACTACTCGATGGTCTGGACACTGTCCTCAAGGACAACGATGAGATTGTAGTCCTGCCGCTAGTGCATGGAGGCTAGAGAAGGTTCGACCCAGCATGTACTGCCCTTAGATTGAGGTCAAGGTAGCGTTCGGGGACTGATGCCTTGACGGCTTCTTCGAGTGCTTCATCGGATATCATGCCAATCTTCTTTGCAATAGCGCCGAGCATTACCATATTGGATACCAGCCTGAGCCCGAGTTCGTCAGCAGTCTTCATGGCTGGGACGCCGAAGACTTGATACTGCGAGTCAAGTCTAGTACTGTCGACCAAGTCAGGGTCCACAATGACTACACTACCATCCTTTGCGGATGGGAGATACATCTCAAGCGCCTTCTGGCTCATGGCTACGAGTATGTCAGACTTGCGTACTTCTGGATAGTGGATATCGCCATCGCTGATGATGACCTCGCTCTTCGCGGCGGTCCCTCGTGCCTCAGAGCCATAGCTCTGGCTCTGGACAGCATTAAGACCAGACAGTATGGCTGCATGGCCTATGATAAGGCCAGCAAGGACCACGCCCATGCCGCCGGTACCGCCAATCCTAATCTCTTGCTTCATCTGCACTCACTTCCCGTATGCCAGAGAACATCTGCTTCATGGTGTCGAGGAGTCCTGGGTCATCACGGTCCACAAAGACTCCGAGGTCAATGGTGTCCTTTGTTGGGACTGTATGGGTGACGGGGTCGCCTGCTTTCCGTACTGGGAGCGTCTTGAACCACTCAAGGAACTTCTGGGCATCGCCAATCTTCGCCCGTCGGCCATATCCTGTAGGACACATACTGAGCATCTCAACGAATGAGAAGCCCTTTCGCTGCAGTGCTGTCCTGATAGCACGCGCAGCTTGGACGGGATGCGCTGCTGTCCACCTTGCAACATAGTTTGCCCCTGCTGCTGCTACAAGACGGGACATGTCGAATGGGCGCTCAGGATTACCATAGGGAGTTGTAGAAGTCGTATCACCTGTGAAAGTGGTCGCGCTGACTTGCCCGCCAGTCATCCCGTAGTTGTAGTTGTTTGAGCAGATGACCGTCATATCGATATTGCGTCTGGCGGCGTGGATGAGGTGGTTGCCACCGATAGTTGCTAGGTCTCCATCACCCGATATGACTACCACTTTGAGTTCTGGACGAGCTAGCTTTAGCCCCGTTGCGAAGGCAATTGCTCTCCCATGTGTTGTATGGAGTGTGTCTGCCTTGAAGTGAGGCGAGGGGATCCAAGCCCCACAACCGATGCCAGACACAAAAGCAAATCCCTCAAGGTCCTCATGACCAAGGTCTTTGACGGCCTTTAGGAATGAGTTAATGATGATCCCATTCGAGCAGCCTGGGCAAAATGGCGTACCCAAGGTTTCTTCTCGTAGGTATTGTAATGCAAAATGCTTTGGTTCGGTAGAGGTCAAGGTGTCCACAGTCTAGTCTGCAAGAGAGGAGACTAATAATCCATTCCTTACTGACAAAGGGATGCTTCTTACCCACTCGCACACCAGACATGGTTGCGCCAATATGGTGCCTTAATTAAATATTGCAACTAGAAATCCGTACGATAAGTGAGATTATAGGGTATCTACTATGAGAAGACTGAGACTCTTTCTGTCAATAATAGCAATCACTCTAATTCTAGTGGCCAGACCGAGCCATGCACTCGCAGCGAGCGGACAGGGGAGGACAGACTTACAGGGGATACAGGTTGCTGTCTGGAACGAAACCGAAGGCATGGTGATATCAAGCGAGGTTGCGCTCCATGCCATGTTCGAGTGGATGAATGCAACCGTGACCTATGTGACAAGCGAAGATGTCATGAATGGTGCCCTTGCTGGCTATGATATCCTTGCCATGCCAGGAGGCCAGATCCCATCATTCTTCAACGCCTTAGGAAAAGATGGCACTGAGGTCATCCGCCAGTGGATTGCAGATGGCGGCTCCTACTTCGGTATCTGTGGCGGTGCACTGTTTATTGCAGCGAATCTGTGGCTTGGGATTTACAATGGGACCTATCAACTAGAAGTTCCCGGTGACTACTCATCATACAACCTCACTGAGATGGACATCAACACCGCATGTGCTGGCCCAGACCTCTCAAGCGAGCCTGAAACAGTTTCCACACTGTACTGGGGGTCATCATACTTCACTCCTCGTGATGGTTTTGAGTACTACTCCATCGCCACATATCACGGGACCAATCACTCTGGGATGATTGCATTCAAGTATCACAATGGCAACGTCTTCCTCTCAAGCCCACACCCAGAATACGAGGAGGGGAGTAGTAGAGATGGCACGACTGACTTCGACAACCTCACCGACCCAGAATCAGAATGGGATATGTTGCTTCATGTTACAGTATGGCAAGTAGAGAGCTCGCTGCCCGGTGTGCTGGACATAGATATCCTCCCATTTGGTCTGGCAGCCGTTGGGATAGTGGCAGTAGTCCTCGTGGTGGCTGTACTCAGAAAGAAACAGGTGTTAGGCTCTTAGGGACCATTGTTGCACATGATATGATGAAAAGCCCAGACCAGTGGGTTGCCTACAGGTTGTGAGATATACCAAGGGATTCTCAGTCCTTATCTTCAGAGTCCCGTGGACTTGCCAGCAACCTATCACAGGTTTTAAAACGGGTCCCTCTGCGACTGAGAATGTTTGCATTTTTGCTTTGAAAGGTGATACAAGAATGGCAACAGATGTCGCAGCAATGAGAGTCTTCAACCGAGAGTTAGCCTCGGTTATAGGTGCAACAGTAGAAGTCGAGCTAACAAATGGAAAGAAGTATGCTGGGACTCTGGTCGGGATTGACCAGACGACTCTCAGCATTGTCCTTGCGGGCGTCACCGGAGATGCAGAAGTTCCCAAGATGTTCGTCTATGGCAATGGCATTGTATCATTCTCTGTGGCAGAGAAGGAGATCAGCCTTGAGGGGCTTGCTAAGGAGCTTGAGAAGCAGTTCCCACCGGGTGGTGTCCAATACTTCCCTGAAACCAAGATAATTTTGGTGATGAACAAAATCAGAATCTCCCCCGAGGGAGTTGACGGAAGTGGTCCACTCTATGAGAGAGTGGTGCAAGTGGCAGAGCCTTGGCTACGAGACCGAGGTCTCTTAGATTAGAAGGTAGATGACTTGACCACTATTATTCTACCAGAAGTAGTGGCTACTAGGACTACGGACATCATCAAGCGACATCTGGTATCCTTTCACCATAAGTTCAGCTAGAGATTGCCGATGCAATCTATGCGCTGAGTGCCCTTTGCTCGCCGAGAGAGCATCCTGAAGAGCAACGCATAAATCTCCGCATCAGCCATTAGCAATCGGGAAACGAGCTTGGAAGAACTCAACAACTTGTTGTTTGAACTTGCCAATGAGAATAGATTGACAATTCTAATGCGACTTCAAGAGGAACCAATGAGGCCAATGCAAATATCTGAGGAGCTTAGACTTAACAGACAGGAAACCTCAATGCACCTCTCCAGACTGAGCGAAGCAGGGTTCATAATCAAAAGTACTGAAGGCTCGTATAGCATCCAGCCCTTTGGGGAAGAGATTCTAACTCTCCTGCACGGTTTCGAGTTCCTCTCGAAAAACCGCGACTACTTCAACGATCATGACATTTCGGAACTACCACTTGGCTTTCGCAATCGAATTGGTGAACTCAAGGCCTGTTCTATTTCAAGTGATATTTCCACGTCACTACAATTGGTGGAAAACGTTGTTCGTGAAGCTGGAGAATATCTTTGGATGATTAGTGACCAAGCCCTGACAGGCACGAAACGGCTCATAGATCAAGCGATGAAGGCACGGACAACAAAATTCCGGATAATTCTGCCAGAGAGCATTATCCCTCCTCCTGGGTTCGAGCCTCAGCCTTTTGCTGTAGATCGCATGGAACGGAGGGTCCTGAAGAACGTCGACATTGTCATGGTAATGTCCGAGAAAGAAGCACAGCTGGCCTTTCGTAGCAAAGATGGCAAAATGGACTTGAGAACTTTCTCCATCTTTGAGCCTACCGCGATGAATTGGTGCAAAGACCTCTACGAGTATTACTGGAACAAAGCAACCACTGGATAGTCGAAAGATTGTCCATTACGGAATTAACACCTTGGACATAGCAGTCAAAGCTGCCTACCTGGAGTCAGGAAAGGATTAGATGAGCCGTCTAAGTCCCAAGTCATCTAGGTTCCGTCTTCGTTCCTCTCTTCGCTCTTCAACTGCCTGGCCCTCAATACGCTTCTCGAGTGGCTTGAGTCGCTCTTCCCAAGAAGACCTACTCACAGTGGGGACTTTACCTATCGAACGGAATTCAGCCTTGATTTTTCTCGGGTCGAGGGACCCCGCTGAGCCCATGAGCCCAAGATCAGTAAGATGTCGCCTACTTGTAGGACGCTCACTCTCCTCCTTCGAACGTGCAAGGAGTTGCGGGCTCTTGACACCAGTCAGAATAAGCATAACTCGGAGTGCCCCGGTAAGTCGTGGATCGACTCTTGCACCCCAAATAACATTGGCATCATTGCTCATCTTCTCAGAGATCTTCTCACCGACCCCATTCGCCTCGGCTAAGGACATGTCAGGTCCTCCGGTGATATGGATTAGTGCCCCGGTTGCGCCCTTCCACTCCACCTCAAGCAGGGGGCTGTTGAGGGCATTCTTGATTGCGTCCTCAGCTCTATTACTGCCTGTAGCCTCACCGAGGCCAACAAGGGCAACGCCACCATTGCATATAATGGACCTCACATCGGCATAGTCCAAGTTGATGAGACTGGGCATAGTAATGGTTTCAGTGATTCCCTTGGTCATCGCTGCAAGGACTTCATCAGCAACTCCAAAGGCCTCTTCCAACGGGAGGTCAGGTACGAGCTCCATGAGCTTCTGATTATCAATGACCACAACAGTGTCTGCGAATTCCTGAAGTTTTGCTAGTCCGGCCTTTGCCTTGTCAATCCGGGTGCGTTCGAGGCTGAAGGGCATGGTCACCACGCCAACAACAATTGCATCGTTACGTTTCGCAATCTCAGCAACAATTGGCGCGCTTCCCGTGCCTGTGCCTCCTCCCATTCCAGCGGCAATAAAGACAAGGTCCGCATCCCTCAGAAGCTCTGACAACTGATGAGCGGACTCTTCTGCGGCGGCTTGGCCCACATGAGGGTAGCCACCTGCACCAAGGCCTCGAGTAATCTTCTCACCAATCAACAGCTTCCTGTGCGCAGTGGTGACGGCAAGGTGTTGACGGTCGGTGTTAATCGCGATACACTCTGCACCCTGGACCCCGATTGACATCAGTCGCTTGATAGTGTTATTGCCAGCCCCACCACAGCCTACAACGATGATCCTTGCCTGCCCCATGTCAAGCGAACTTCCAGCAGGCCTCTCTCTGCGTGTATGTTCTCTGGCTGAGTCTATGAATGATTTCATCCTAGGATTTCACTCACCTTAGGAGCTGCACCGGCATTGCGTCCCCATAGTTCTTGTTTGAGCAGGTCTCGAATAGCAATCCGAATGGCCTCTGACTTGTTCGGGTAGAGTCCTTTTTCCACTAGACGCTGGATATCATCGAGAAGTCTCTCAGGTAAGTGCACAGCTATAAGACGCATAAGCAGTCCTCTATGAAACAGGCGTCATAGAGTGATATGATTCCATGTAATACGCAGAGATTGTCTACTAGGTATTCAGAAAGGTTGCTATTCAGAGGAGCTAGCAGGGATAGAACAGTGCCTCGCATCCTCGGGGCCCTTGTCAGGAAAGACTCAGTATTCTACAAAACGCAGCAGGATGTGGGTGATGCAATGACCTGTTGTGGCTCAAACCTAGTGTTTCTGGCTTTGAGCTTGCTTTTCGTTCAGTTCTATGTGAACCTCACAGATATAGAAAGAGAACAGAAGAAGAGAGGAATCTCTCTTCTCCGTATTGATTACTTCGTCTTGCGACCAGTCCGTCTGGCTGCAATGTTACCAACCTTTCGACCCGGCGGGGCATTCCTAGACACTGTTGTCGGGCGTCCTGGCGACTGGTGAGATCCACCACCGTGTGGGTGTGATGCTGCATTCATGGCCGCACCACGGACAACAGGCCATTTTCGGGCAGTCCCACGTGTGTGATGCCACACTGCACCTGCACGCAGGAAAGGCTTCTCAGATCGGCCACCACCAGCGACTATGCCAATTGTCGCCCTACAACGGGGACTGAATGACTTCTGGATACCACTTGGCAGCCTGACAATTGACTTGGTCTTGTCTGTGGAGATATTAGTCGCCGTAAGACCTGATGCACGGACGAATTTACCACCGTCTCCTGGACTTCCCTCAATATTGTAGATAGGAGTTCCTTCGGGGATGTGCTGTAACATCAGAGTATTACCATTAGCAAGAGTGGCATTCTCACCACACTCAATTACCTGACCAACATGGGCGCCTTCAGGAGCTACCATGTAGTGCAACTTTTCCTCGCCATCATACCTAACTACTGCAAGGGGAGCTCCTCTTCCGGGTTCGTGGAGGAGCTTAACAATAGAGCCAGCATACGTCTTTTCGAGCGACCACTTTGGATGCCTTGCCGGTGCAATCTTCTTATGCGATGGACTTCTCCACTGAGTTGTTCCGCGACCCTTGCGTTGGACCAGTATGCGCTTCCCGATTATGGCCCCCTCCTCTTCTCAATGTGAGCATAGGATTTGAAAGGATCGCAGAATGGTTCTATTTGACCTTGAAGGTTCTTAGTATATAATGTCACCTAGTTCACCACGTAGTTTTGCAGGCTAGATTCTACAGTTTGCTCAATGGCACTCTAGCCTATTCATACTACAGAGTTGCGGTGGATATGGAGTGCCTTTTGAACCTTTTCTTCTAGCAACCCTCTCTAAATGTCTTCTATGTCAAGTCCCGCAATCTCATTCCTTATCTTCTTATGAAGAACTGGATGCATACTTATCCACTTCTCCACCATGGCTCTTTTTCGTTCGTCATTTGGGGGCATTAGGGTTTGTAACAGCTTGTGAGAACCTAGACAAACCTTGACACTCATCAAGGGAATGTCTGCTAGAATTGCCAGGGGTGCTAGGAGCTTAAGTACTCCTGACAGGACCAACTGGTGAGTCTTCATGTTG
>CAYPUO010000094.1:0-8137 GCA_964413775.1 uncultured archaeon | reverse complement strand
AGATACCAGATATGAAGGTGGCCGATTTGGATTCGAACTAGTGGGTCGTTGCCGGACAGCGGACCTGCCCATCTCTGCCACTCTAATCAGAATTTCTGAGTGTCTTCATGTGCGCTCGAGTGAACTACAAATGTCCAGAAACCAATCGAGCAACACACAAGAACAATCAAGACTACTATAGCAAGGTTAGGAATCATCCAGATTATATTACTAATTAGATTTGTTGCAATTTCCCATGCAAAGGCCCCAACGAACGAACTGACTATTCCTATGTTCAGCGGTGAGCAAAAGGAAGAGTCAACCTTTTGCGGTTGGTCACCTAGTTCTTTCGTTTCTTGTGAGAGGCTACAGGATGTTTTTTTATCGTTCAAATCATGAGTGCTATTCATAAGATTTCATTGACATACAAACCTAGGGGGTGTTTCGGTAGCCCCTCCACATTCGCTATGGCTATCCTGAGGCGTAGACTGACATGACAAAAGCGCTGAAACCTAGACGTAAGATGAACTGTGGAAAGCAAGAGAGCATAGTTGTATACTTCGAAACTAACGCTTGTTTTCAAGACACTCTGTCTAAAATCAGTACTGTACAGAATATCAAAATACAGGATAAGAGAGATTGCCACAGTGGAAATGTGAAGATTGTGTTTGAAAATGATTCCTTCGTGCTTTTCTATGAAAGCGGAAAGGTGCAATTCCACACTAAAGAAGTGGTCCACACTATGCACGAAGTTGAATGTATCCTCCTACAGGGTATTGGATACAAAGGAACGAATGTAATAAGGAAAGCAAAACAGCAATTGCGAGAGATACTCGTTCCTACATCAGGCGAGGAGCTGATTATAACACCCATCAAAATGCAGCGCACGGAAAATCTTGACAGAGTCCACCTTCCACCCAATTTCAGATACGACGGCGTTCAACCAGGTATCGGTATTAATGTAGGAACACCCGTCTACGTCTGTGATTACTGTGGACAAAAATACAAATCAAGAACCAGATATGAGAAACACCTGTCCAAACACTTGGTTGTTTAATAACTCAGGTTTTTTGGTGAGATTCACCGTCGAAGTTGTCCTTTTCGACGCGTTTCTACTCCTGCTTTTGAACATCAACGCTTCTTCTTTGGTTTAGGTAGCTTGTATGCCCCCTGATGTGCATCCAACAAATCAGAGGCTTGAAGAAAACGCCAGAAACCTGCTAGAATACTTCCCAACTGTCCAGCTTCTTCTAAGGGCTTTAGTACCATTGGATCACTAGGCTTCTCTGATATCAACCTTCGAAACTCCTGAGCTGCTCTCTTCCAATCTTCAGGTATGTTCTGACTCCTAAGCAGAGCGATAGCAAGTCTAACAACCAAGATGTGGAAAGATGTCGATCCCTCCAGTTGGCTGAATACTTCATGAGATATGTTGGTTGGATTGCTCCACTCACCTTTCATGTTTGGTCCCACGTATAACCCCATTACCTTCAAGTTATCTAAGAAGGGTGTTCCCTGTTTGGCCAATTTATGTAGATTCTCAACTCGTGATTGAATTACACGTTGGATATCCTGCTGAGTTGCTGGAGAGGGACGGGTTTGCATGGACCATGCCTCGACATTCGCAATTACATAGGTAACAAATGCATTGACGAGCCAAGAACTTGCTATCTTATACCTATGCCGCAAGAAACAGTCATCAAGTTCCATAACTATCTCCGGATTTCGCAAATCATACAGACCTGACTTAACGAAGGCCATGAGAAGGCTCTTCTGTGCCTCTTCTCTGCTTAAGACCATCAGACTAGTTCCTAGCCCGAAGTTTCCACCGTTACCAATGTTAAGGCCAGCATTGTATATACGGAGTGCGTTTTGGAGCGCGGAGTCGATTGACTCCCATGTGATTAGTTTCTCGTAGTCCCTCAAGGTTATCACGTTCTCTGTATCAGGACTCCTAATCTAGTGTTTTCTCAGTGAGTCCGAGTTGAATGTCACAGAGTCTATATTCAACACATAAGATGCTACAGAGTTTATGTTTTAATGAAGAGGTTTTCTGATGTATCATTACTACGCGGCGTGTGCTTCTTAATATGTAGTGCAATATCGTTCTCTTTACAAAAGTCAATCACCAGATTCGAACATTTAGTATAGAATTCATTCGTTTCTGCATACCGATTAACAGCAGGGTTGTAATTCCACTTTCCAAATATCATCTTATCAACGAAACTCAGTTTTTCTAGCAGATTCTCTAAATCTTGTCTTACAATGTTGGGAGTTGGATATGGTTCAACACTGACCCAAGTCTTCAGTCCTGATTTGTGAAGTCGTTCTAGACTCCTTAATCGCCTACTAGGAGATATTGAAAATGGCTCATATCTTCTATGGAATTCCTTGTCCATGGATACTAGCGTGATACCATATTCATTGTCTTGGCTGAATCTCTCATCTACCAAATCATCTGGGAATTGACTTTTCGTAAGAACTGTAGCTTTGAGATCAGATTTATTCAGTTTTTCAATTATTCTCAGAGTCAGCTTCTGAATCCAAGGATTATTCCTTCTATTTACCGGGTCATACATGAATGGGTCTGTCATAAAAGAGAGATGCACAAACTGAATTTCGTTTCTGTACTTCGGTATTTCTTTTTCGAGAAGCAGTAATGCATTATTGACTATTTTCGGATGCATCCAACCCTCGCGATCCTTCACTCTACCATAACGTTTTGATAACTGCATGGCATAACAAGGATATTGACACCCGTGAGAGCACCCAAGAATATGATTGATTGTGAAGTTTCCATATTCGACGGCAGTCCTGTATAAGAGAGTTCTACGGTTTGTTGATGGAAAACAGGCGAAATGGACAACATCCATCGGTCTATAGTCGGTCCTTAGTGCATCATCTACTATACTCGGAAATCTTTCGACGTAGATTTTCGCGTGCCTTTCAAGCAACGAAATTGCGTTTGGTAACTGACTATTAGAGAATTCTTCTGTTATTTTCTTCATCTTAACGGATCTGGAAATGAATTTGGAAAAGACTGCTTCAGCTAGTTTCTTTGAATCTGCATCTTCTCTCTGTTTCACTTCCTTCAAAATCATCACCAAAACTCATCAAGCTGCTTTTGAATTTCAACTGATTCTCTTCTACCCCGATAGAAATCAATCCATTCTTCTAGTTGACTGTGTGATATTCTCTCAATTCTATCTCTCGCATCTTCAATTGCAGATAGCCAAGGAGAGTCGCCTCTTGTCTTCTTGGTTGCAACCAAGATTGCATACTTGTATCCACCTTTGTCTTGTCCTGTGCATGTTTCCACAATCTTCTCTCGATGTTCTTTCAATTTTCTAATGTAAAGGTCTTTGAGGCTTCTCTCTAATTCCCCTTCATGCCCTCCTTTCGATTGTTTCCAAGCATCGCTCCCGAAGTATCTTGATAGTCTTCGTTCAATTGCCTGTTTAGTCTTATTGTCACAATGCCCTCTGTAAGTCCCTACATTTCTAGCGGCACTATTGTATTGGCAATTAATAATCAAGTCCCCTTTCCTTTTCAAAAGCAACTCCATTGTCGACCAATGGCATTCTGTACCTTCGGGGTCAATAAATGCTAGAAAATGCGATTTGGGTTTGTCTAGCTCTGCCTGAATTGCTTTCGTTGCTTCTGAAGAGTTGGAGTCAATGGAGTATACTTGTGCCTCTGGCAGTATCTGACGCAGAGTCTTTGCTCGAGTTTCATCTTCTTCAAACAACAGCATTGAATCGAATTCCTTTCCTTCTCTTGGCATTAGATATGCCAGTAGGGGCGAACCAGGGACGACTTCGTTGTATCCCTTTATCACATTGAAGCCAGGTCCCGCAAAGAGGTCAATGTAAACCATATTCTTGACCCAAGGTCGGCTCTTTATGATGCTCGTATATATTCGGATATAATGAGATAACAGAACAAGTTTATCGAACGCCCAAGGGTTCTTTCTGTACACAGCAGTATCAGGATAGTTCTCCTTGATTTTGTTGTATATCATCTCCACTTCTCTTTGTTTTCCAGCAAGTTCATGTACTCGCCGCTTCCACCACTCTAGATCATCCAATTCCTTACCTCACCCCATATTATGATTGGTGCAAGACCTATATCTTGACCACTATAAGTGCTACTCCTATCATTAAACAATCTGAACTTGCCCGATTTATAGCATAGATGGGAGTTGTAAATCACCCATCCAAATTAGAATACTCTGGCAAAATGCTGCTATGCTAGGCTCCACCGAGAGTTCGCAGAATCTTGTATATTAGGATGAGGGACGAGAATCCGGATACAATTAGTAGTGCTATGCCTGATTCCTTGCCCGTTTGAATAATCCATAATGTGATTTGCGATGATACGAAGTCATGAGCTACGATGAAGTAAATGAAGAAAATAAGGCCAAGACCAAGTACAGATGCTAGATACCCTAGTTCTGATGTCCACTTTGACCCGAATGGGCCACCACGTCTACGCCGTCGTCCACTGCTATCGACACTATAGTACCATCCTAGAAAAGTCGCGCCAGCCAAGAGGATCATAGCACCCAAAGTGTCCGTCACAAGACTCCCAATGACTACTTCAGGCATTAGTATTCCAATGACTGCTGTTATTATGATACCTGCAGTCACTACAGTGAAAACAATGGTGTCATGCATTGACCTTCTACTAGTTCTTCGCTTCAAAGTCATTCTCAGACCCTCATTACTAAGAACTGCTGTGTCTGAGTGAATTTAAACTATAAGAATCAAAAGATTCGGCCGTTTCAGATGAATCGAGTTTTCAAACCTAGAGTTTCTAGACTGGTCCCATTTAATGCCCTCTCATCTGTCGGCCATCCATTGGCCTGAACTTGCTGCTACGTCAGCGGGGGGCCAAAGATGTGTGCGACTACTGTCACAACTATGAGGATGGCTGATACGACTATCACCATCGTCGGACCAATCTTGATCCCGGGCGTCTCGTCCTCGAAGAATCTTATGAGTCCAGCGCCTCCTGACGGCATGTTCAATCATGCCTCTTAGCCAGCAAACGTACTAGTCGCGGTTCCACAGGAAACTGATGATGCGTTGTGGCAACGGGGAAATGAGGTCTATCTATCAAAAGGCCCATCCTATCAATATACCTTATCATCAAGATATCCAGCGATAATATTCATCCCAAAGATTTCAGCAACCTCTGTCGCCATTTTGATGGTCATGTAACCCTCATCAAACCCAAGTAATAGGCAAGTATAGATCGTTCTTACAGTACTCAACGGATGTGCTTTTATCCTTCCATAGATAATCCCCTTCTTTATAAAGAAGCGTCCAACGCCCTCACCAGTACCTGCTCTAATTGGCACTTCAATATCCACAGGGAGTGAAAAATACACTGTATCTACATAATACGAGATCCCTCTTGACTTCAAATCTCCTATTATCCTGCCAAGGCCTTTCCTTAGACTTAGATCTGTCGATATGAGTTTGTATCTCTTCTCACCCGGGTTGTCTGGTTCTAGACCCCACTCACTACCATTAAGCAATTCTCTTAATGCTGATACCCTCTCTTCATTTCCCTTCGGGACTCTTGTAGCCATCAGACATTCTCCTTCCGACTTGTTTTATCAGATATTTGCTCTAGTCATTTGTTGTTCTATAGTCTTATGGTTACTTTGTGTCTGTGTGATGACCTGATTAGGAACAAACAACTCTTCCGGAACGGACTGTTAGGTTGAGAGTAGCAGGACATGACTATCCTTAGAAATTGGCTGGAACATCTGACATGCGGCAAACGTATAAAGGGGGTTCCCATCTAAGACCCGTCGTGCAATATGGCAGCTAGGAAAGGGGACTCGCATGCAGACCAACCAACAACTAGGTCAGACCTGAGTATCGTTGGCATCTGGAAAGAGGGCAGGATGGTCGACACCTTCACCACTGGATACACTGGAGAACTTAGGTCCGAAAAGATAACTCGCAAGAAAATAGATGTCACTCCTGAGAATGTCAAGACCCTCGCTGTCAGGGACTTTGATTTAGCGCAGCTCGACCTGCTGACCGAGCTCATGGCCGGGATGTCCAGCGTCCAGCTTGTAGACCTGCACTTCAGGTACCATGATGAGCCAATCGGGCCAGAATTCGACGTTGCCCCCGTCCTAAAGACGGACTTCCTGAGTGGACACAATACTATCGAGGACATCCGGTTCAAGGGTGGAGAGAGAGGCCTCCACTCACCAGCTGTAAAGTCCATCGACCTCACAGGGCTCACCAGACTACCGGCGCTCACACACCTCTCGTTTACTGACTTGATCAATCTCAGGTGGCTCGATCTGAGCCCCCTGTCCCGCTCGCGCAAGATCCAAGAGATCGGAATCGGTTCGTTATGGTCGTTCCCGACGCCAATGCTCCGCAGAGTCAACTTGACAGGGCTCAACAGGTGCAGACTGCTATCGAAACTGTACATCTCTGCGAGGTGCTTGGATGAACTGGACCTCTCACCACTTGATGGCTCCGAGTCGTTAGAGAACCTGTATATTGGTGATGTGAATACGCATGTAGATGAGGGCTGGGAGGAGTATGTGGGCAAGGACAGCACCGAGGTCATCAGCTCACCTGTTGACAGTGAGGAGAAGATGCTTGAGCTAAGGATCCCACGATGCGAGTACCTGAAGATGCTTACTGTAGAAGAGCATACACGGACGACTCGCGGGGAACATCCTATGACCTCCAAGTTCAGGGAAATTGATCTGACGAACCTTGAGCAAAGCGAGCAGCTCAGACACCTTGAGATTGTTGGTCAGGGCATCTTCCATCTCGACCTGAGCCCCCTGTGCAGCAACGAGGCACTGAGTTATATACACATCAGAGAAAACGATAACCTCACAGAGGTCGACATCTCCTGTATCCTCCCAATGGGCTATAGGCTAAAGGGCTGCCACTTCGATAAATACATCACACACTCAGTCTTCGATGAGTCGAGCAAACGCAGTCGACATGTCCTCGGTCCCCCCATCAAGTACCGTGCATCACGAGAGATGGAGCCATACTACGACGATGCATTCAGAAACAAGTTCGTTGACCTACTACCTGTTCCCGGTGTACTGACACTCGTGCCGCATCCAATAGATATCGAGTGGTACTAGAAACAGTGCGGTAGGAAACGGGTTCAGAATTGGAGAGCAGGAGGCTCGAAGAGTCGTAGGAACGCCGGCTGTTGCACACGGCCTGACGTCTCAGGATAGAGATAATGCTTGTCTTAGACCGTTGATATGGAAATCTACACTTCTGGGCATGCTGCTACGTCAGCGGGGGGCCAAAGATGTGCGCAACCACGGTCACAACAATGAGGATGGCTGACACGACTATCACCATCGTCGGGCCTATCTTGATCCCGGGCGTTTCGTCCTCGAAGAATCTTATGAGTCCAGCGCCTCCACTGGGCATCGGTCCGTCTCCGCGTTTCCGCTTCTTCTTAGCACTCTTCGGCATCGTAATCACTTCTTACGAATTCAGGTCACTCAGCACAAAGTCTGCTTATTAAGCCTTCCAAATAGGGATAGCTGTACGGAACACAGACAATGATTTCCGAGGAGTAGCAACTCAAGGATTGTCCTTCTTCTTTTTCTTCTCAATTCGTTTGAGTAGGAAGTAAATGCTTCTGGGTGTTCGCGCTATTCCATGCTTGTACCACAATTCTTCAGTGATTTCGCCTACTGATTTTCCTTCAGCATACAATGTAGTTATGAGGGCAACCTGCTCTCTTGGAATTTTAGTGCGCCTTCGGTTTGAATATTCAACAATAACCTCACACATGTCTTTCAACCGTTTCTGTCGTCCGGTGGCATACCTGAAGAAGGGGAGTGCCCCTGCTCTCTGAATCTCATCGTACTTCGATATCGATACACTCTTTTTTGCTATGTAAGCGCGAATACCAAGAGCCATCAAGAGCTTGCCATAAAACTCCTGGTTTGTTACCGTTGCTATCCTAGCATAGAACGACTTGAACGATGCCGATCCATCTCCATCCGCGAGCCCCTGCACGAACGCGACCTGCCACTCACGGGGCATCTGGAACACCCACTCAGCATGGATTGGTTCCTCCTTCTTCACTGTCCCCGCATCGAGCCCCAGCATCACCTTTTTGACCCACATGAGGAAGG
>CAYPUO010000093.1:0-8155 GCA_964413775.1 uncultured archaeon | reverse complement strand
AACCATAAAATCTTGAAATCGTGTAATTTAAATTATTCTTTCTTAAAAAATTAAAGAATTTTTGGAGACTGTCAGCAGGCATAATCCTGAGATTCCCGTCTTTGCAGAGAAGGCGCCCTGAATCGAAACATTTGCCTTATCTCACATAGACTCCACCCTTGTGGACCCTTGGAGTGATTCCGATATTATTATAGTCGCCATCGTGGCCGCAATGCAAGTGGCAGTTTTCTGGTTCGGATGTACATAGAATAACAGGGGTCGATCGACTTCCATGATGTGCTTCCCATGAACCCCTTCCATTTCTACCCCTGTTTGCCCAAGTGAGAAGCTTTCCGCAACATTCACAACATCCGTCACACTTGTTCCAAGCCAGCTCTACTTCTTCTATAGTAAACTCATATTCGTCCATTGTTTTCACTTACCTTTTCATTGCATCTCCCTAGCTTAGTGCACCGGGTAATATACTGCTTATGTTCCTTGTGACTATGGAATAACGCTCATAAAACTAGTACCACATCGCCTTCCATCCATCAATGCTTTTCATCTGCTTCGTGGTATGCATTGCAGGCTTGTAATTGACAACATCCCGGAAGATTGAAAGCACTTCGACTTCATCTCTCTTACATACGGGGGATTGATATCGTTTGCAGGAACAATTCGCTCTTGATACTGGACTCATTGGCTTGGCAGTCAACATTTTTCTTACTGTTGTGACCACAATTATTGCAGCACTGAGTCTACATACATCGCGCAGAGTATCCGCAATAGAAACAAAGATCAAAGAAAAGGAATTCGAATGGAGGTCGCGGGAACGTGTTCGGAGAGAGCTGGTGTCAAATCTCAAGTTTGGCCATGTGCTGAAGATGTGGGCGGGTGTGCTACAAGTAGTTGGGTCACTGCCTGAATCTGGTGATATTGAGCATTTGACGAAGCAGCTGAAACCTATTGTTGATGATTATGGTGAAATCATTCCCGAAGCAATCGCGTTGCATAATGAACTTGAGTTGGGCATGCTTGCTGGTGAATACACAAATCAAAAGCAGGTTCTAGAACTAAGCAGCCGTGTTGTTGAATTGATACCTCCACTGGAAGCGCGCATCCAGAAACTAGAGGAGGAGTTAGCACCATTAGACTAGGGCGAAGGCGCTCCACCCGTATCACTCAGAGGATTCCAGAGCCTATTTGTATGCTCCCTTCAAACATAGCTATTAAGGCAGTATTGTCAGAGCAGTACAAGAATACCGAAATTTCAGTATGATTATCTATTACGATGCCGCCTTTTTCTGAAGATGTTATGGAATCTGGATTTGGTTTCTGGGTCATGTAGTCACATTGAATACATCTTGGGAGAACACGGAAACCATCTCTATGGGGTATTCATTGCCAAAAATTATGCATTCTCCGGAAACCATCTGTATTATCAAATCTTGCCGGACACTTGACACGACGTAAGCAGTAACTCCATTGCCAAGGGGGACCTGCCAGATCCAGTCCGATTATGATATTCCTATCTGCATCAATTTTTCGCAGATTGATATTCTTTCTTGAAGCATTTTGGCTCGGTCCTGATTAAAGACTCGTGTCTTGACTTCATCCGTATACTTGCTCGATACCTTACCCCGATATTCACCTAGGACAAGTCCTACGTGGCTAATCTCAATGGCTCCGAACAGCAATGATAATGAAATGACCATATCAACAATCGTTTCATCGGACAAGAATAGTGTATCAGGAATCGAATCTGGTATCCGTAGGATCTTTGCTCCAACATCTTCAGCAAGTTCACAAATGTCCAGCATATTCTTGTCTGAAGAGAGAAGTGTGACCCGTACTCCGTTTTTCTTTGCAAAGCTTTCAAGCGAGTCTGCAATTACCTGATCAACTTCTTCCTTATCCTTCGGCAAACCTACGTTATCTGTCCTTAGATGCACTGGGCGAGCCATGAAATTCGTAAGCTGCGCTGTAGCCATCTTTGCATTTCGTGTTTTCAGTTTATTCTGTCCTTCCAGTTCTTCGACAAGCGAGATTTGATGGGTGGACTTGAAGAAGTGTCTGGCATCACCAAGACCGTTTCTAGTGTATTTGTGCTGGATATCTTTTCGTACTTCTCTGTATACGGGATAAGGAGTAACACACATGATATCTTTGGGATTGATGCCTAGTCTTCTCTCTAGTCTTGAAATTGCAGATGGGACTCCATTATAGAACATATTTGCATCCAGAGCAATGAAATTTCGTCTAATGCCACTCTTCGGATCATATGATTTGGAGAACTCTGTGAATATCTCTTCCAATTCAGCCGCATTCTCGAATTCTAATGCTCCGCTATAGCTCAAGCATCTTTTGAATTCTCCAAACGATGGGTAATCTATATTCGCGTCACGAGATGCATCCAGCTTTTCTTCATATCTCTCTCTATCCGTCTGCACCCGAATCTCAGACTTCTGTAGGTCAATATCTAAGAGGTCCAAATCCAAGAGAGGTGCTCTGACGGAAATCCTCTCGTCGCGCGAATACTCAAGGTTTAGTACAGCCATCATACACTCTCGTGACACTAGGATGTCTGTTTCTGAGATATTCGAACTGAAGGAGTAATCTCGCCTTTGTACTTGATTTGTAATTATGTCGAACAACCTCTGATGCCGCTTTGGTATCACTGGATATGGTCTTGCAGCTCCTTCGAGGTTATCTATGGCCAGATAGTATACATGGTCAATCTTGCTGTTCTTCAGAGCTAACAAGGATCCTGCTACAAGAGCTTTTCTTCCTCCTGTTATGTCAAGAGCAACTCTCGCACCATCGTCCTTCGCTGCATTGACAATATCCAGAGCGGCGTTCCCTGCTGCGATGGTATCCCAGTCAGGCACTGTCTTTCCTTGTACGTTGTGTTCGCGATAGGTTTCTTGGATTAGTTCAAGCCCTTTCATCACTGGTTTAACCGACTCTTTGTATGTATTCTCGTATATTACGAAGATTTCATCAGGACGGTAGTCTGTTTCAATAATGGATGCATGAAAGGAGTTGACCACTGCCCAGCCACTCCGTCCCATCAATGTAATGTATATTGATTTCATACCCCACATTTCTCCTAGAGCTTCAGGACTTCCCCTTTCTCAAGGACCCTTACGTTATCATGCCACTCTTTGAATACCTCCGGATGTTCGGTGTGAATAGGAACCACGACATCTGGATTCGCCCGTTCGATGAGATTCTTAATCTCAGGACCGGATAGATGACCTGAGCAGTGCATATGAACTGGCACTCCTAGACCGAAAAGGTCCAGCCATGCCTGCACTCGTGTTAGTTCGAGTTCTCCTTCGTCATCAAATGGTTCTGCTCTAGACCAGATGAACTCACTTCCCTCATTAGGCAGGAGGTCATGAAGGATATTCAACTCATAAAAGCTACACGTGACAACATACTCGTTCTGTGCATTCGCAACCTCTATAGGAGTGACGACATCTTTTCCTTCCAGGAATTCTCTGATGCATTTTGGATAGCTATTTGTATAGTCCTCTTTTCTATTCTTTTCCTCGTAGGACTGGTCGCTCCAGATTCCCCACCCTTTGCGTGGAAGCAAGACTCCTATATCATTTGGATCTGGTAGGTGTATCCCTTTGCTCTGACTGAGTAAATGAATTAGATAGGCCTGTTTTGGGTTTACTAGAAGTCGTCGCCCACATGCTGCTGCTGCCTTGGCAAAGGATAGAATGCGGTCTGTATCCCGTTGAGGATAGTAGGCAAGAACGAGTTGGCTATTCTTTTCTACTTCGTCTTCTATTTGCTCTTGAAGCGAGCTCTCGGTAATCCCTTGATTCTCCTGTACTCTGGTCCCCTCACACAGAAGGACGTTGATGTCTGTCTTCTCAAGTACGTCAGCAAACTCCTTTGAAGATGCAGCCTGATATCCGTGAAATCTTAGGTCTCCCGTATATGCTATGGTACCTGAATCGGTATTCAGAATATAAGAACAAGCTCCGGCAATGCTATGGTCCACTGGATATCCTGTAATCTTAATGTTACCAATAGAGTACGGTCTTGATCTATCTAATGCTACTGTCTTTCTCTCTATTTTCTCATCTTCTAAGTCTGCCCTGTTCGCTCTCTTCATTCCTCCCCCATGTTTCATAGGTATTAACTTGAATGACTCGTAGTAGGTAAGATATTCTCCACAATCGCCATCTTCAGTATTGTCAAGATATTCCAGAATCTTCAGGGTAATTTCCGAACCTGCAAGAGTAATCTTTGGATTCAGATACGGAATTAATCCTACATGGTCCATATGGGCATGACTAATGAGAACGGCATCAAATGATGGCTTTCCACTTTGCCCACATAATGGGTGATTCTTGTCAGTATGTCTTAGGTAGTCTTCTCGATATAGTCCCGCAATTGACGGAAGCAGCCCAAATCTGATATGCTCATCAATGAGATCAAAGCTTCTGGGCTGCAAAAACGAATCGAAGTACTTGTCGTTTGTACTGAAGCTGATCCCAAAATCCAAGAAGAGATTGACATCTGCATCCGAGATGAGGATTTTATTCCCTCCAATCTCACTTGCTCCGCCATAAACGACTAGCTTTGACATACTTGTGACTCCCTATACCACTCGTTTCCTTATACTATTGGTCAATAAAACTGCTTTTGCGATGGAGATGTAGGGCACGAAACTCAATATTACTGCCAGAATACGTCCTTATAATCCTCCATAATGACCAATACTCAACAGGATGGATTATGAGATGGAATCGGATATCTTTGAGGACATGAGCGATGAACAACTCAGAGCTGTCTTAGATGTATTGTGGCTTCTATATGATAATGACATCAATCTATATGAGAAATTCAGAGAAACACTAGACATCGCTTCGAACTTGTGCACTCGTCAGAGTCAGGCGTAAAGTACTGGCTGAAACTCAGAGACTCGTTGGACTCAGCTCCCGAGGGGCGGACAAGGCATGACAGGCTCATGATACCCCTCTCGACTTCATCCTTTCACATCAATCAGCTTGGCCGTGGAGAGGTGAAGACAGCCAGAGTCCTGAAGGACTCCCACCGCAAGTGGTGGGCAATCTTCACAGTGACTCTTAAGATTGAGGTTCTGAAGGATGTTGAGAGACCTCCAGCAGTGCTCTCCATTGATTTGGGAATAAAGAAGGCTGCGTGCTCTGTCCTTCTTACACGTACAGGATACAGACACGTACGATACTGGAAACAGGAGGACAAGCTCCGTCAGATGAGCACCTTGGACGATAGGACTGCTTCCCTTCAGAGGCTGAAAGAGCGCTTTATTTCAGCAGGCAAGAGTCCTGATAGAGTGACAACCAAGCTCAGAGAGTTGAGCGGAAAGCGGGCTCGCGTCAGTATAGAGCTGGACAAGAATCTGGTCAGAGACATCTCAGACCATATTAAGGAGCTAGCGCAAGATTATGACCTCTATGTGGCCATCGGCAAGCTGAAGGGGATAAGGAACACTGCTCGCAAGGGAAACTACAAGGGGAGAAGGTTCAGGAGGATGATTCACCGCTGGACATTTGCCCGTGTTCGTGACATGCTACAGCACAAGCTTGCCGCTCTTGGGCTGGACAAGAAGAGGTTCAGGGCAGTTCCCGAGTCGTGGACCTCTATCATGTGCCATAAGTGTGGACATAAAGGGATTCGCCCCAAGCAGAGCCTCTTCATCTGTCATACCTGCGGGTACAAGGCAAATGCCGACCTCAACGGTGCTGTCAATATTGGCAAGCGCCTTATCATGCTCATCCCTTCATTGAGGAATGAGAAAGGACTAGGGATGTGGCTCACTCCCAGAGATAGAGCCATACTGAAAGCCCGAGGGAAGAAGTCATCTTCTCAAGGGAAGTCCTTACCTCCCCAGAGGACACCAGCTTCAAAAGGGAGGTCCGTGGCCGACTGCCATGACCAGATGACTCTTGAGCCGTCTGAGAGCAGTGAAGACCCTGCCATGGTAAATGCTGTGGAAACACCGTCTGCACCCAGAACGACTGGTGAGTCTGGGACTGTGCAGCAGACAGAAGCCAGGTCCCATCCGAGGAACGATGTTCCAGTGACGAGGGGCAAAACTCATGACACTGTAGATGACTCTAGTCAGATACAGGTTGGTGACAGCGGTCGTGAGAAAGGTGGAACACAGAAGTTTCTTGCAGTTCGCTCACAATTGTAAGGTATAGGTTCTAAAAATCAATCGGGAGGCGCAGGTCACAGTAGTGACCATTCTCCCAGTATTTGAGATATTTATGATCGCTTGCTTGCGACGATTCCAGCGATTTCGTTAAGCTGCTCGTCTGTGATATCTCCAGACTTTGCATCTAGGATAGCTCTTAGTTCCTCAACCGTCGTAGGTGCAATATTCACGATTTGAACCGCCTGAAATCGAGTGAGGCTGTAATTTGCTATCAGTCTGTCCACCAGCTTTGCCGCCTCAGCGGGTGCCAGCTTTGCAAAGGATGTAGCATGGTCGAGCGTGATTTTCTGCTGGAAGGACAATTCGTCTTCCTTATTTCTCTTTGAAAGCAGTTTCTTCACTTGCGGAAGTGGTATTTCCTCTTCACTTACAATTTCCTTCGGCATTGTTCCCCCTCAACCTCTGTTCGGGCGCAAATGCTCTGGTCTGATGATAAGAGTCCGTGTGGCTTTTCCAAGACTGACATCTACAACAACGGCTCGTCCACGGGTTCCCTGTACTACACCGGTTCGACCATGATATCTCCTGTGT
The DNA here is from genome assembly GCA_964413775.1 of uncultured archaeon. GTDB lineage: Archaea > Asgardarchaeota > Thorarchaeia > Thorarchaeales > Thorarchaeaceae > MP5-2226. The sequence continues at coordinate 1,422 of CAYPUO010000093.1, read as the reverse complement.
GGCATCCCTTTATGGAAGCTAGGATTTATCACAATATCCACCCGAGTGCCAACGTCATAGTCGATAAGAACCGAGCTTAGTGGTGCAAGGCCTCGCTGACGAACATCCTTTGACATAAGTGCGCGAGTTCGTGCCCGGTATCCGTGGCTGTTCTTCACCATAGAGCATCATCTTGTCGTTTTAATGCCTCTTGCAATAGAAAGTCGACTTACTACATACTAGAGGCTCAGCATTCCCTCTGGGGTGGGAACTTAAAGATTATGGTTTGTTTGTTTATTCGGAATGTACCGCGATGACATCGAGCTGTTGACATTCACATTCTGTACCGAGGATTTCAGCCAAGGATGGCGACGTCCTACCTTGGTCTCCAGAAATCAGTTCTTTTATGTAAGTCCCTCCCTGCACTTTGAAATAGCCTTCAAGGAGGTGAGTGTCCTTTTTGCCCAGTTTCAGCTCAAACACTTGTTTCTTCCTTACCAGATCGCTTCTACGATGTACAACGCGGGTCGGAGTACGCTGTTCAAGGACACAACCGGAAAGACTTGTTACTGCCTTCTCTATGTCCTGCGAGTTGACTTCTTTTTCTGTAGAGATGAGTGCATGATATTCCTTTATGCTCTCTGAGGCTTCTGTTTTCAGATTCTGCAGCCTCTGCCTAGTCGTCATCTCTAGGTTTGAAACCTCCACCTTCCCGTGGCCCTGAGTGTTGATTGTCAAGGCAATGGCATCGAGGTCAGGTCGGCGGACAAGAGGCTTCGAAATCTCGACAACAAACGGTCTACCTGTGCCCAGCATCAAGACATCTATGTCCTCTCTGCCTGCTGCATGAAATTTGAACCTAGATCCTTTCAGGGCCTCTTGAGCTGGGACACCAACGTACTCAGAGATTGAGTCTTGATACTTTCTGCCTGTGCCTTGGCACTTGTCGCAGCCCTTTCCTCCACAAGCCTTGCAGTCCCATCTGCTCTGGGGTATTCCTCTGGCCAGCTTGCGGTATCTACCATAAATGAAGACTGGATTGGTCCGGATTTTGACATCATCCTTGATCATATCGTAAAACACGACTAAGTCTGGCTTTTGAAGGTCAACCTCTTTGTGAAGTGCTTCAGAGAGTCTCTTTCCGAGTTCACGGTTGAAGTTAGACTTGAGTGTTTCAGCATAGAGTAGCTCCAGTTTTCCTCTTATCTCATCATTCTTATCTTCAAGTGACTCTCCAGCGTCCGATCCTACCAGAAATGAGTCAAACTCGACAGACTCTATGCTTTCAAGCACTCTTTCAATGATTGTAGGTATTCTCTCATACACACTTGCACCATAGATTGAGCACAATGCACACGGTCCCGAATTCTGGAAATCAAGTCCATGCTTTTCGCAGATGCTCTTGGCAGGGGTGAACATCCCATTCTCTGCAAGGGACTGGAG
>CAYPUO010000092.1:0-8196 GCA_964413775.1 uncultured archaeon | reverse complement strand
CCTTTACACTGTATGCCATTGAATGCATTCCTCTACCTTCTAGCATGACAGCTGGTGACATGTTTGTCCAGGTGCTAGTGTTGTAATCGTAAGTCCAAGTGTTTCTGTATATTGATTCGCTTGTATTGTGAAGGTCTGACCAGCCGCTGAAAATGACTATTCTATCGGCTTTAGTATCATAGACCAAGGGAGATCCTGCGCGTGTTCCCGGGGAGTTGGTAGGGGACATCTCTTGCCAGTCAAATTCCCCATCACTCAATAGATGTGCATCCAGATTGTATGCCATAGGCGGCTTATTTGCCGCATGAGAAACGTTCTTTGTGACGACATCGTCGCTATTATCATCATCAGCTGCAAGCACTATGGGAGTGTTGGTGATTCCTGCAAACGCTGTCAGTACCATCAGCACACACATAGACAGTGCTAGCGAAGTCTCTTCGACTTCAGCTGTACTTCTAATGTTCATTCACTTCCCCTCCTCTGCCACGTGCGGTCTTCCTGTGTCTGACTTCCCCCTAAAAGCTGCAATCCACTTACAGGTATATTAAACAATAGTGCAGGCTTTCCTTGTATACTATGCTTTGTTAAATGAGCTTATGTCCAAATATATCGGAGGACTGGGTTCTTCTTGGGCTGATGCACCTATATCCCCAGTGCTGAGATTGGTTCTATAGCTTCTCTAGCTTTTCAAGCTACTGGGGCAAAGACAGTCATGAGCACCCTATTTCGGCATATCTGGACATGTCTCTTCCCCTTTTCTTGAGAGCATTGGCTACGCTTCTATTGCGATGAGTATATACTCGATGAATATACACACTATCTGCACTATGAACAAGATCAGACTGAAAGAAACAATCTTCCTATACATGAGCGTGCTACCACAGATTGAGTACAGCCCGAAGGCGATTATGACTATCAGTACCAGTGCCAGGATGAGAGGTATTGCTATTAAGGGGCCATATTCGCTTGCCACTGTCAGTGAGGATGCATGTGCGGTGAAGATCCAATACTCCAGTACCAACAGAATGGCAAGCACTATGAGATGAGGCAAGTATTCATTGAACGACTTGGATTCCTGAGTCATTGTATATCATTCCTATGAGGCTGCGCTGATTTCCGCGACATAATAATCTTCTGGATTTCTTTCTCCACGTCCATTGGCAACCAATAGCGTATCACAGGTCCACTGCTCCTGCTTTCGACGAAGATGCCCGAGAGATGGTGAATGTTCGTTACTGAGGTCAGACATACCCTTGTTGGATACTTAACGCCGAGTGAGGATACATTATGCAATGATATTTAAGGATATTAGTTTCTATTCATACATTGCCTGGGAGATGCTTTGTGTGTACTCACCATCATTCATCTACAAAGTGTGCGTCATAGGAAATGGCGGAGTAGGTAAGTCAAGTGCGGTGAGACGATTCTCCGACGGTATCTTTACTGAGGACTATCAGGTCACGGTAGGTGTCGAGCATTCCTCGCAGAGTGTAGTCATTGATACGCCTGAGGGACACACTGAAGTCAAGATGATTGTCTGGGACCTTGGTGGGCAAGACAAGTTCAAGTTTGTCCGCCCAATGTTTTATCGAGCTGCAAGGGGCCTTGTGCTGATGTTCGATATCACCGATACAAACTCGTTTGAGGACCTCCCAAAATGGATCAAAGAAGCAGAGACCAATATTGGGTGTTCTTTCCCTATCGTCCTCGTGGCAAACAAGACCGACCTCCCAGGACCTCAGATAGGTGTTGATGAGATTCAGCGTTATGCGGACTTCATCGGTGCCGACTATGTGCTTTCTTCTGTCAAGAACGGAAAGAATGTTGAGAACATCTTCGAGAAACTAGGAATGGCTGTCTACAATGGACGTGAGTTATCTGTATGCAGCAGTGCGGCTAATATCTCAGCTCCCGCGTGGCGTGTGACTAGCTGATTCTTGGCTAGAACTCAAGCCCAGCGAATCAAGACATGTTTTGAGCCAGTCTTTGAATGCTGTACTTGATTCAATTTTTTCATACCAGTTGGTGTCGTTGTAGAATCCCTCGTGTCGCAGGGTTACGCACTTGTCTACAAGCTTTGGTCTATTCTCAGTGCAGTCCTCCGAGTAGAGATGGATTGGATAGTTGTACAGGTTCGGTAGCTCAACCAAGCCCTCTCTCTCTACACTGGACAGAATCACGCCAGTAAGGACCGCTTGATGCAGAAAGATTGCATAATGGTCATCCCTTTGGACGAATTCCGAAACCTCTGACTGGTTGTGGATTCGCAGGAACTCATCTCTCCATTTTCCTAGAAGTCCAAGTTCAGGTCGCAAGATGATTGATCCCGCATTAAAATACGGACGGATTTTGGCTCCGTCAATGTGTCCCTGCATCGGAAACAGATCCGTGTCTTTAACACCGCACTCTTCGTAGATGAGCTTCCAAAAGTCATCAATTGGCTGGTTGTATGAAGACCCAATGAGTTGATGGTGAACCGGTCTGAACTTCAAAGAAACACCCCGGTCCAAGACATACGCAAAGGGCGTCCTAACGATAATTGTATTAGCGGCCAGCCATGCAAGCACCTCTGTTCGGCCTTGAGCCTCTTCTTCTGCCAGAGCTGCAGCGTGTGCGTCAGCCATGAATGGAAACCTGACAAGTTCGTTGTCCATGATGAACTCACACATGTGTACATTTAGGTCCTCCAGCAATCGCTCAGTTTGTTCTGATAGGGCCTTTCCATAGAAAGGCGTAAAGAACCAGATTGGGCACTCGGAAAGCGAACCAGCTCGTTGTCTAATGCTATTTGCCAGGATTAGTGCGTTGGTCTCTGAGTTTTCTCTGGGGTATACTGTTGCGGCATATATCACCATAGGCCTCGAGCTTGGCATGTATATCGCATAATGAGACATCATCTGAGTTTCTTAAGGATGGGTTCAACGCAACGAATAGTATGTCAGCCTTCATCGTCAACCTAGGCAAGTGGCTCAAGGCCGAGATGTTGTTAAACCTGCATAACAAGTATCTGCGTGTGCGAGCTGTTGAAGCAGGCAATGCAGATGCAAACGCTCCAATGCTTTCCATCAACTAGAGGATGGATTCAGACCCTATCGCAAAGAGCTCTTTATGAAGTACGATACTGAGCAAGTCTTAAGCCAACTGATCGAAGCCTGATGACTACAATCGATGCCTTGCTCTGAATCTGGCCATTGCTTCTGGTCCAGTTCTCCCAAAGCGCTTGTCAAGTTCCTCTTTGGACATGCGAATTATTGTCGGGCGACCATGCGCACAGTTATGCTTTCCCTCAGTTTCGAAGAGCTCGGCAATCAATTGTCGAGCCTGCTCATTGCTAATCTTCTGACCTGAGCGTATTGCGGCGTGGCAGGCAGTCAACTTAATCAGCTCATCCATGAACTCATCTATAGCAGCGTCCTTCCCAATGTCTAGGATTCTGTCGACCAGCGCAACTAGCTCATCTTCTGTGGCTCTCTTTCCCAGAATCTCAGGGAGTGTGGAAACAAGCAGCTCGTTGCCCCCGAAGCTGCCAATTGTATATCCCAGTTTCTCAAGCGTTTCGTCTAGAGCGAGGATTCGTTCTGCTTCATTCATACCGAGCCTAAGAACAATCGGTTGCAAAAGCTCTTGCATGACCGGTGTACCCGCATTGACCTGATTTCGGAGCCTTTCGTAGAGGATTCGCTCATGGGCTGCATGCTGATCAACTAATACCAGTCCATTCTCTGTTGCGATGACAATATACAAATCATTCACTTGACCCAAGATTCTGAAGGTCTTCCCAATTTCCTCTATATCCAGTTCTGTGGTACTTGGCGGAACTGAATCAACGAGCGTTGTTTCTTCCAGCAGCAACGCCCTGCCTTCAGATTTTGCAGTCGCAGCATCCGGAAAGATGCTAGATTCCCCCTGATTAGTCGCTTCAGTTTCAATGGCTCCTTCGAGAGATTCCGGAGTTTGTATAGGTGTTGCGCCCTTCAATGACTCTCGTATGGTTTCCCTTATGGCATCACGGACCCCTTCAAAGTCTTGGATCCTGACTTCCTTTTTGGTTGGATGGACATTCACGTCAACCTTTCCGATATCTAGCTCGATGTCTAGAAGAAAGATTGGATATCTTCCCTGCATTAAGAACGAGCCATATGCCTTTTCAGCCACTTGGCTCAGAGTCTTATCTTCTATTGGTCGTTTTCTGACAGAAAAGAATTCTCTGCCCCTGTTGCCACGCGAAACTGAAGGGTCAACGATGAAACCCATAATCCGTACGCTATTGTTGTAATCGACAGGCACAAGGTGTGAAGCCACATCTGCGCCCCATAGCGCGACAACTCTGTCAGTGGGTGTCTGGTTGCCAGGGCAGTCCAAGATTATTCTCTCGTCCCGAGTAAACTGGAAACTGACGTCATGACGAATGATCGCATGCTTCATTACTGCATCTAGGATTCTTTGACTCTCGACTCGCTGATCAGCAAGGTGTTTCTTCCTCGCAGGCACTTTTCTGAAGATGTCTGTGACTATCACCGTGGTCCCTGCAGGTCTTGATGCGTCTGTTATTCTTGGCAACTCTCCTGCAAAGGACTTAATGCGAGTTCCCAGACTCTCATTTGCTTGTCTTGTGACTATCTCCATGTCAGCTATGGCAGCAATGCTTGCTAATGCCTCGCCTCTGAATCCATATGTTAGGATAGCGCTGATGTCCTCTGCACTGTGAATCTTGCTGGTTGAGTGTCGAAGTGTGCAGACCATACAGTCCTCTTTGAGAATCCCTTCGCCATTGTCAGAAACGTCTATGGACTCGATTCCCCCCTTTTTTATCGTGACCTCGATTCTTGTAGCCCCAGCATCCAGAGAGTTCTCAATCAATTCCTTCACAATGGATGATGGATTCTCGACAACTTCGCCGGCGGAGATTAGAGTTACTAATGCATCGTCTAGCACTCTAATCTTACCCATCTATTCACCTCAGAAGTTCTCTGATGAGTAGACGACCTCTCCACCCATGACTGTCAACTTAACTCCGATATCTTTGATCCTCTGCGGTGGAATTGTCAGAATGTCAGTCGAGAGAACTACAAAGTCGGCTCTATGTCCTTCCTTTATGCTGCCAACGGTGTTCTCTAGAAATGATGCATATGCGCTCTCTCTTGTATAACACGTCAACGCCTCCTGAACCGTAAGGCGTACCCTTGGATTTGGATGTGTTGTAGCTGCGTATATGCCGTATAGCGGACCGAGCGGCATACAATCGGACCCGAAGCACACTCTCGCGCCGTTATCGAGAGCTATGCGGAAGTTGTTCATATTTTCCACTCTCTTCTTGTCAAAGCGTTGGTCATAGAGGCCGCCTTCAAGCTGCCACTTATCCACGAAGTTGGGCTGCATTGAGAGTATGAGGCCAAGAGCAGCTGCCCTTCTGATTTGGTCCTCTGTGATCATCTCAGCATGTTCGATGCGATGTCGCTGTCCTCGTACAAGCTCTTTTTCCTCTTCAGATAGGCTCTCAAATGCCAGCAGGACCATTTCGATTGCCCGGTCACCAATTGCGTGCGTGAGAGTCTGTATTCCCCCTGCGATTGCCTTCTTCAGTATCTTCCGCATCTTTGCCTTTTCGATAAGGAGCCTTCCGAGGTTATCCTTTGAGCGCTTATATGGCTTGGATACAGCAGCGGTGGCTGCGCCTATGGATCCATCAGAGAAGAGCTTGAGCCCGCCTATTCTTGTCAGAGGTGTCCCCATGCCTGTCGTGATGCCCAATGTGAGTAGGTGCTTGAAGTTTTCCTCTGGCAAGTTTACGACATATCGAGCTCTAAGGTCATCATTACCTTCGACCTCTCGGATATTGCGAAGGTAGCCAGCAGCAACGTTGTCGATTGCTGTTGTGACCCCTAGCGATGCCGCGATTGATGTCCCAGCTACGACTCCAGCCCGGATTTCCTCTGGTGTCAGTGGAATGCTCTCATACATCTTATCAACGTCTTTGAAGACACCAGTGGGCTTTCCGTCACTTCCGTGTTCAACTCCTTCTTGCTGCATGTCTAAACGCATTTTGCCAAGACCAGCGGTGTTGACTACAAGAAGATGCCCGTCTATCCTAATGGCAACCACTGGCTGTTGAGTACTGACACGGTCGAGGTCTTTTGCAGTTAGGTATTTCTTCGTCTTCCACTTACTCTCATCCCATCCGTGTCCAACAATCCAGGCTGCAGGGTTATTGGTTTCCGTGTAATCTCTAAGTGTTTTTATGACATCAGCTGCTGAAACAGTATTGGTAAGGTCCGCTTGAAATGACTTTATTCCTGTATTAGTAAGGTGAGTGTGAGCATCAACAAATCCGGGGATGAGCGTTTGGCCTCCTAGGTCCATCACACGCTTTGCATTCGGGACAAGGTCAATTATGTCTTCATCACTGCCAACAGCAATAATCTTGTAGTTCTTTACTGCCAGGGCCCGAGCTCGAGGCGCCTGAGGATCCATAGTGATAATATGAGCATTGACTATGGCTAGGTCCGCCTCGATCTTCATGCGTTTTTCTCCTCCTCTTTTATCATTCCAGCTATCGCATATCACTCTTACTAGTGAGTATAAATCACTACTTGCTCTTTGTCTTCTCCCAGTCCGCAAGGAATCTCTTGATTCCTATGTCGGTGAGTGGATGGCTCACCATTTTATCCATAACAGCGGGAGGGATTGTTGCAATGTCCGCACCAATCAGAGCTGCTTCGTATACATGAATTGGGTGGCGAATGCTGGCAACGATGACTTCTGTTTCATACGCGTAGTTAGTGTAGATTTGAACTATGTCTTCTATTAGCTGCATGCCTGTGTGTCCAATGTCGTCGAGTCTTCCTATGAATGGAGAGACAAATGTCGCTCCTGCTTTTGCCGCGAGCAACGCCTGGTTCGCGCTGAAGCAAAGCGTGACATTTGTCTTGATGCCTTCACCTGAGAGGACTCTTACTGCCTTCAGGCCCTCCCATGTCAGTGGGACTTTGATTGCCGCATTGTCAATCCAGCCATTCAACTCTCTGGCTTCCTTAATCATCCCCTCTGCATCTTCTGAGAGGACTTCCAAGCTGATTGGTCCCTTGACAAACGATGCAATCTCATCAATGACTTCTCGAAAATCGCGACCTTCCTTAGCAACTAGAGAGGGATTCGTTGTAACGCCGTCTACCATTCCTCTCTCATGTGCCCTTCGTATGGCATCAACATTGGCTGTATCGATAAAGAACTTCATCATGATCACTCGCAAGTGGCTGTACTTGATTTAGTTCTCTGAGTGGGTTATATATTACATTGTCTGTAGGTCGGTCATTTGCAGGCGGCTCTAAGTTCTCTGATTGTCTGTGCACTGTCTGATGAATGAAATACAGCCGACCCAGCTATGAAGAAATCTGCCCCCGCGCTCCACAGCTGTCCGATGGTCTTCATGTCCACGCCGCCGTCGATCGCGATGTGCACGTCTGGCTTATACTCATTGACTATTTCTCTCAGTCGCTTGACTTTCCTAAGAACCGACTTGATGAACTTTTGCCCTCCGAATCCTGGACAGACACTCATGAGTAGGACCGCATCCAGCTTGTCGATCAGTGGGACCACTTGATCAACCGGAGTCCCTGGATTCAGTGTTATCCCGGCCCTTGCACCAAGGTCAGTAATGAGCTGTACCGTTCGGTATACATCAAATGGTGCCTCGATGTGGGGATAGAGGAGCTCAACACCCGCATTGATGAATTCAGGAATGAACTTGTCAGGGTTTGTAATCATAAGGTGAGCATCAAGAGGCTTCTTTGTGATCCTTCTCATGGTCTGAGCAATCATCGGTCCATAGGAAATGTTAGGGACGAAGTGCCCATCCATGATGTCAAGGTGGAAGTAGTCCGGATTCCCTTTCTCAGCTCTCTTGATTTCTTCCTCAAGCCTCGCAAGATCTGCAGATAAAATAGAAGGGGAGATAATTGGATCCATGTGAGAATACCTCTCTCTTATCAGGACCCAAGAATCTCCAACTTCGTATATAAGATTCTCCTACGGACAAGCTACCTAGTCCTTGAGGAATCTGTTAACAACGCGTTTTGCGATGAGTGCCAATAGGACTGCAGTACTGGCCTGCACCGCCAGACATAGGATGTGGGACCCTGTTAGTATCATTATAAGACCATAGCCTACGAGAGGAAATATGCCTATAATCCCTGCAAC
>CAYPUO010000091.1:0-8260 GCA_964413775.1 uncultured archaeon | reverse complement strand
GAGAACTCCTCTCGGAAGTCATCAAGCCCCTCCTTATATCCATCCACAATCAGTGTATCTCCGGCCTTCAAGTGAAACTCGTCAGACGGCTGGTGAAACCAGTGTCCCTCGCGCTTGATAGAGAGGATGTAGATCCCATAGTTGTCATCCAAGGCAAGTTCCTCAAGCGGCTTTCCACTCATTGGGAAGTCATCGGGGATGCACACTCTTGCCACGACCTCTTCAGCCTCATCAACAATGGCCTTTAGCAGCGGATGAGTCGGGAGTCCTCTCATCTGTACCATGGCAATCTCCCATGCCGCATCCGCTATCTGTTCAGTAGCAAATGCAATGTTAATGAGTCCCCACCTGGCATTGATATTCTCACTCATAGCCAGGACTTCTTTGGTCAAGATATCGCACAGGTCATCGACCCTGTCCTCTAGCTCATCTACTTCCTCAGCGAGTTCAGTGTCTCCGAACGTCACTGCTGCATAAGCAAGTGACACCATGAACTCAGAGGTTTCCTTCATCTCCAGCATCACTCTGTCAAGAGGGTCAGGTGGCTCATCATCCGTCTTTGGACTACACTTTGGTATCTTTCCTGTTGCCAAGTGGACGAATTTGTCAATCTCATGGTCCGATCCTCTTGCAAACACGACCTCTCCCTTTTGGAGAGTGTGTGTGCCCTCCGGATTCACAGTCCAGTCTCCCTCTTTCCTTGTAGCTATCAAGTCGACGTTGATATCATGCTTGTCCCATATCTCATCAATGGTGATTCCAGCCAGCTCCGAGCCCTGTGAGATTGCTGCTTCGGCGAGTGATTCCTCAACATAGGCAAACACCCGCTTGAGAATGGGATGGACGTCACAGCCAATCTGTGCTAGGGCAGCTATGTCTGCAGCTGCATTAGAGATCTTGGTTGCTGCATTGGCGACTCTGAAGAGACCGACTGACATCTCTGCATCCTCTTTGTCACGGACTGAGAGGGACAGTGACATTTGCAGCTGGTAGCCAAGACGCTCAACTCTGTTCTCAAGTTCCAAGACGTAGTTGCTTAGTTCTTCACTTGAGAATAGGAGTGCAGAGTATGCAAGGTCGATCATGAGCTCTGAATACGTCTTCATCCGAGTCAGTACATCCTTTGCAGAGATGAACTGATAATCAATCTTCTCTATCTTCTTATGTGCAACTCTCAATCTAGACGCCTCCAATCAGCCCTGCAAATGTGAGAAGCAGGAGTATTCCAATGAGGTCACTTACAGTAGTCACGATGGGCGAAGAGAAGTTATCGGGGTCTAAGCCGCCTTTGAATGTAACAAGTGCAGCTACGACGCCAACAACCATTACCATGACAACAGTAGACAGTCCTGCTAACAGGATGATAGCACACAGTGTGGCAAATGGCAGTGTATTGAACCCAAGCAAGACTGCTGAGCCATATGCTATGACAGAGAGAAATGTAAAGCCTATACCCGATGATGCCAACAGTCCGACCACAGAGCCCCATAGGTTCTGAGACTTAAGGATAGAGGTCTCTGTTGCACCAGTATAGAGCTCGGTAGTGAGTCTGGATGCAAGGACAGCAGCAATGTCTCCACTCTGATTTGCAAAGGCTGGCACCACCAAAAGAAAGACAGGTAGACTCACGAGCAAGGCCTGATTTCCCTGTAGAATCTGCCCGCTTAACACGGAGATCAATGCTATTCCTAACAGGAGTGGCAGACTCTCTGCTAATATCCGTTTCGTTGAGTAATGACCTTTCATACCAACACACCTCCCAACAGGACCGCTATGATGAACAGATAGGTAATGCCCAATATGTCTCCTACTGTAGCCATTATTGGGATCGTCACGTTATCTGGATCGACGCCTCGACTAAAACTCGTGAATGAAACAACTACTGTGATTGAGATCTGTGTGACAGCTGCCAGTGCGCCTGAGAGAAAACTGATGAGTACAAGTCCGAAGACACTGATTGTAGGAAGTCCCAAGTACTGATTGATTAGGTATGCAATTGTCCCAATGAACGTCGCTGTGAGCACACTCAGCAAGAGCGACGCCTGAATGTTTGCACGAAGGTCGCTGTTTAGACCCTTGTCCCATCCCACAAATCCTAGGTGAAGCGCACTGCCCAGTCGAGAGCCCAGAGCACTACTTACGCATCCACGAAGATCAAGTACTGCTGGGACAAGCACAATGAGTCCCGGCAGAAGTTGGAGGCTCGTTTCCATTTGGCCAAGTACAAGTCCAGCTATGAGTTCTCCAATGGTTGCGCCTATCACGGTCGGTAGTGTCTCCCGGAAGACGCGCTTTGCGGTACTTACTAGGGCCGCCATCATCTGTTGAAGCCTCCATTTTTTGGTTCACCTCTGTTTGGGTCATTAACTGCCCTTGCTAATTACAATTAAGGCTTTTGAATTGGGTTCTTGCCGCTTTTTGCAGAGCTCAATGCCTCAAGGGACTACTCGACATTTCGTTTCACGATTCTTCATGATTTGCAGATGAATGTCTATTGAAGAGTGTGTTTAAATGGATTTTAGTAGATGAATTTGACGGAGAGAATTCACTGACGGAATCTAGCCCGGAAAGGGATTGGGATGAAGTTACAAAACAGAGACGCACTGAATCGACCAGAGCAGATATCATGGTCATCGCTAACATCACCAAACCATGACATAACTTGGACTATCTTCACCTACGAGTCGATCGAGAATCTCATCCTTCTCTCAATACTTGCTACCATTGGATACGTGCTCTTGCGACTCTATTTCAGGCATCTGAAATAGCATCGGTGGAGATGGGAGCTGCCCTCTCGCTCAGGTGTCCATTTGTCTATCTTGATACCCATGGTTTCGAGATTGACCACCGCAGTTGCCTTGTCCAATTCGTTGGGAATTCATAGGCAGCTGGTTTCAGATTCTTACCATGCGTGGACAGCCAAATCATTGCATTCAATTGAGCTGAGAAGGATAGGTCCATCACTTCCGAAGGATGGATTGGAAAGAAGACAGAATATCAATCCGCTGGCTCAAGGTTTGAACAATGAGTCTTTCTATCATTGAGTTTATATCTAGTGTATATCATGCAAGACCGGGGTGGTATTGTTAGGCAGTCGGAGTACTGGAGTGGTGATTGCACTAATTGTTATTCTCTCGTTGTCTGCGTTTCAGTTATGTAGTCAGGGCTCTGCAAAAGAAGGATCGCTGAACTCGCCAGCACTCTCGCCGAGCGAGAATCAATTCCATCCGACAATCACCAAGACCGCTGTTCAGGTTTCATATGATACCGCCAAGAGTGCTGAGAAGTCCGATGGGCGAACATCGAATGACTGTGCTTCCAACGTATCTGGGCACAGTATCTCTACCCTGCTGAGTGAGTCAAGTCCGGGCTTTTCTCTGCGTCTAGGTGGAAGCGGCGTTGATATAGTGAATTCAGTGGACATTGATAGTGAAGGCTATATCTATGCCACAGGGTCCACGGAATCTTCAGACTTTCCCGTGCACGATGGTCTGGGCAGTTCGTTGAGTGGAGGTTCTGACTGTTTTGTGGTCAAGCTGACTTCTGATGGCAGCAGCCTAGTGTACTCCACGCTCATCGGGGGTACAGGTAATGATGAAGGGACATCCATCTGTGTCGATGATAACGGGTCTGTTTATGTGGCAGGTGATACAGATTCGATTGACTTTCCTGTCACTAATTCATTCTGGAGCACTCTTACTGGTGGGGTGGACATATTTGTATGCAGAATTGACCCTTCTGGAACCTCTCTCCTATACTCTACATACATTGGTGGAAGCGGTAATGATTTCTCTCCTCATATCAACGTTGACAGCCTTGGTCAGGTACAACTTGCGTGCATAACGATGTCGCAAGACTTCCCAACAAAAAACAGCTTTGATAACTTGCTTAATGGTACGACAGACGTCGTGGCGCTCGGACTGAGCCAGTCAGGTAACGAGCTGATCTATTCGACTTATTTGGGGGGCTCTGGTAGTGAATACTCGGTTTCGTGCACTGTTGATACCGGAAACAAACTCATTCTCGCGGGTGATACAACGTCATCCGATTTCCCCACAGTAGATGCAATCGATGCGACATATAATGGTGCGCTTGACTGTTATCTTTCCACCCTCCAGTATGATAGCCATGGGCTAGGCCAAGTGGCTCTTATCTTCTCTACCTATATAGGTGGCAGCGATGCAGACTCAGCATCTGCTATAGCACTGGACACACAGGGTGCCATCTACTTGACAGGATTCACGTTCTCTTCTGACTTTCCTCAGTCCGGTTCACTTGGGTCTTCAGCTGGGGGTGCTGGTGATTGTTTTGTGATAAAGATAGACGCAACTGATGACGCTTTCTCCTACAGCTATCTGATAGGAGGTTCTGGCGACGATAGGGGAGCAGGTATTGCTGTGAGCGTGAACGGCACGGTGTATGCCGTGGGACAAACAATGTCCAATGACTTCCCAGGACTAGGAGGTACTGTGAGCCAGCCTCGTCCCAATAAGCCAGATTGCTTTGTCATTGGTATTGACCGCCTTGGTGGTTCTCTCCTCTTCTCGGGAGTGTTTGGAGGTACTCAGAGTGATCGACCGACATGTATTGCACTGACCCCATCTGGGTCGATGTGCGTTGCGGGATTTACTGATTCCCCAGATTTCCCAATAACGCAGGGGACACCGCCACCCTCTTCAAGTATTGATATTGATGGCTTCATACTGACCCTTATGAAGGTCATTGACTCCGATCAGGACGGTCTTACTGACCTCGAAGAGCTGAGCCTTGGCACCAATCCACTACTGGCTGATTCGGACGGCGATGGGTTGTCGGACCTTGAGGAGTTCAATCTCGGGACTAATCCCCTTTCAACTGACACTGACGGCGATAGCATATCAGATCCGTGGGAAATTGAACATGGATTTGACCCACTTGACCCAAATGTGCCGTATGACGAATATGTGCTGTTCATGTTACCGAATATTGTTCTCGCAATTAGTGTGGTCGCTGTCACGATATTCATCTTAGAGCTGTTAAGGCGCAAGAGAAGGCGGAAATCTCCTTCAGACGGTGAGTCGTTGCACATTTCAGCTAAATGTCATGCATGAATAAGCTATAATAGACGTGGTAAGGCAGCAACTGAGTCTATACTAGTCGATTCCATCATATATTATCTTATTATTCCGTATAAATCCATCAGCGCTCCTATTCGTCTATTTCAGAGTTCACCACAGGACTCTTAGAACTCTGCCCACTTATCTTTGAGTTGACTCTGTAAAAGCCACGATATGGGAGGTGGCAAGAGGATGTGTTGCATTGAATGGACTAGACGAATATCGACCACGACGGGATCTGACTAATCTCATCTTGGCAGTGAGCGAGAAGCATCGGCAAGTCATGGAATGTTGCTTACTCATCGCTCGGCTCAATGGGGGTATGAACAAGGAGGCGAATGGATGAACGACGAAAAGAAGTCAACACCATGGATAGTATGGTTCCTTAAGCTGATTATCTCGGTCGTCCTCACGGCTCTTCCAACGATTGCAGTGGGTATTTCCCTCATGTATGTAGGATTCGTGCCAAGACTCTGGGCCGGTCAGATGATGCTCTTGTCCATGCTGGTATTCTTCATCGGTGCAGGACTGCTGCTCTTCAAGAAGAACACCAAGTACTGGGCGTATTGTCTTGGCATCGGTCTGATACTATCTCCGGTCACCATGCTCGCTGCTGGTGTCTACTACCTCTCACTGATCCCTCTCCCCCTCATCGGGAACGCAGCATACCTCCTCTTCGCAATCATTGGGACAGGGAGTTTCATCATACTGACCAAGTGGAGCTCGCATAGTCCTGTGTCAGGGTCCACAGAGAACACAGGACTGATCACTCCCTCCGTCAAGAGCCATGGCTCAAGCATTGTCCCAAAGCTCAGCTGGAGGCAGGAACAGGTCGTGGCAGCGGTCGAGCTTCAGGAGATACCGAAGAGCTATGCGTTCCAGGACAGCACGTCGCAGCCCCAGGAGGACATGGTCCCCAAGTTCCTCAGTATTGTTCGCCACCTGAGTCTCACGTCTGTCCCATTCAGCCTACGCCTCGAGAGGAGGGACAATACTACTCGTTTGCTGTTCCTTACATGGGCAAAGGACGACACCCTGCTCTACCATCAGAAGACAGTGCTGCAGGACACCCTTGAGGGCAACTTGCGGGGGTTCAAGTTCAAGAGCTGTGGGTACTATGAGGGACTGGAGCCGGATGACACGCAGTCAGCAGCTGCGGTGGAGGTCTCTGGGGTCCCCCTCTCTATCGAGGATGAGAGCCAGAGAAAGGACCCAATGGATGTGGTCGCAGGCATCCTGCAGGGACTCGAGAACGGTCTGGTCCAGATATTCGTAGAGCCAACGCAGGCTAATGACTCTGAACTCAGCTCACTGGAGTCGCAGTTCAGGCAAGCCGTGGAGTCTTCAGAAACAACAGTCACCAAGGAGAAGTCCGGTCTCTTCTCAAGCGAGAGGCAAGAGTCCAAGCGTATCGTTGACCCAAAGGCTATGCGGAGGTCTGAGCTGTTGAAACGACAACTGGAGCGAGTATCGGGAAAGAACCTCTGCAAGACACAGGTAATGACTGCTTCATGGGGAAAGCGGCTGGAAGACGCTGACGCTGCAGCACGCCGCCTTGCTGGTGGTGTGATGGGGGCACTCAGGCCTGACATGGAACAAGAGGGCTTCAAGGTCAGGTTCTATCGCCACCAGAAGGACATCGGCAAACTCCTCAAGGGCCTCCCCATAGGCTCTTACAGTATACTGACCCCGAGCGAGGCGACTAACTACTTCATCCTGCCCAAGACCGACCTCGGGGTCCGGGTCACCTCACGCGAACGGTTCTCTTCCGGCACAAAGGAGTCAGCTGACCGTCCTGCCACCCAGCCTATCAAGGATGCCTTTGAGTGTCACGTACGCACGTCAGTCAGGTGGAAGCGCCGCCGCCAGAAGATTATCTACGGGCACCCTCTCAGTGAGAGTGGTGAGCCCATTGAGACAGCGTACGTCATCTCCGAAATCAGGTACTACGATGGACACCTGATCATACTGGGCACCACCCGCTCCGGAAAGACGTACACTGCTATCAGTATCAACGGACAGGCAATTGCGCAGGGCGTCAGCCCAGTAATCCTCATTCCCTCAAAGGCCTACGAGTGGCGGATTCTCATCGAGCTCTTCCCTGACCTCCGTATCTTCACCGCAGGGGACAGTGAGATTGCCCTGCTGAAGTTCAACTTCTGGGACCCACCCCCTAATGTGCGCCTATCCAAGTGGGTGGACAGAGTAGTGCAAGTGCTTACCCTCTGGCTGCCGAACGACAGTGTCATCTCCATGCACGTCGAGGACTGGGTCTATACCATCTACCGGATCTGCGGGTGGGACATCGAGACCGGGAAAAAGGGGCGGCCAATTCTGTTCGAGGACATTGTCGAGGGGGTCATCGAGTTCGGCAAGGACCTCAACTACGATAACGAGCGGAACAGGACCTTCTATGGGATCCTCTACCACCGCGTGAAAAGCATCCTGCGGAAGCCTGCCCTTGTCGAGATGTTCAACACACGCGCAGGCATCACCGTTCCAGAGCTCCTCGCGCATCCGACCATCATCGAGATGGACAACCTCTCCCAGAACGACCGAGTCCTCCTCATGGGCATGCTGACCGCAGCCATCAGCGAGTACAAGCTAGCAAACCCGTCTAGGACGGTCAAGAACTTGCTCGTGCTTGAGGAGGCACACTACATCCTCGGCAAGACCAGCGTCAAGGGTGAGGCGAACTCGTCTGCGCGTGAAGAGGCGATTGCAGCAATCGTCGAGATGCTACGTGTCCTGGGAGGCACTGGACTGGGGATGGTCATCCTCGATCAGCTGCCCAGCAGTCTTGTGGACGAGGTGGTCAAGCTCGCAGTCAATGTCATCCTGCACAGGCTAAAAGAGGACAGGCAGACGATGGAGATGCTAGGCAGTCATGTTGGGTGTACAGATGCCCAGCTCCAGCACATCCGGGGGATGCAGCGCGGAGAGGCAGTCGTCTACCTGGAACGGGAAGGCGAGCCCAAGAATGTCAGGATACTGCCGCTGTCCTCCTTTGTTGTTGACAAGCTGCGAGAGGACTATCCCTCCGACAGCGAGGTCAAGGAGCATATGGCTTCATTCTATGAGGAGCACCCCGAACTCTCAGAGCCCGTACCTCTCCCTGACAACCTGTTGGACCGGCTGAGACACAGCACTCACCCAGATGAGAC